>DASPNK010000094.1:0-3485 GCA_035626575.1 Planctomycetota bacterium
GTCCTCATCCCTCGGGACGGGAGATTCTCTGCACGCCACGCCGTCGACAACGTCCTCCGCCGCTGTTTCGGCGAGAGCTCGTGCGAGCGGACGGAAGCCGACTGGCGACGGGAACTCTCGGAATCGACGAGCCTTCAACCCGGTTGTCGCGTGGACTCTTCGGCGCCCACTCACCGACTGGTGCACGATCTCTGCCGCTTGGTCGGGACGTCGGTGGACGTCTACGCGCAGCAGGAGAAGGTCGACCTTCAGCTCCGTCGGAACGAGGAGCGCGCTCGGCTCAAAGGCGACCGCGCCGAAGAGCTTCGATGGCGACGGGAACGCCGCGTGGAGCCGAGGGAGTAACCCTTCACCGCCCCTCGTCCTCGCCCCCCGCGGGCACGGCCGGCGCCAGCACCGCCGTGCGGGCGAGGCGGTCGTACCAGGTCTGCGAGAGGCTGCTGCGGCGGACCTCGAAGGCGAGGAAGGCCCAGAGGGCGAAGGGTGCGAAGCCAAGCAGCGCGGCGGGCCCCGCCGCGGGAGCGGCGAGGCCGATGGCGGCGAGGTAGAGGTGGGCGGCGCGGAGGGACTCGCGCTTGAAGGCCTGCCGGTAGGCGGGCGCGGCGCCGGTGGCGACGTCGCGGACCACGAGGGAGAAGAGGGCGCGGCCGGGAGTGGCCCCGTTGCGGCGGAGCTGGGCGGCGGCGAGGAACGGCGCGAGGAGCGCGCCGGCGGCGACGGCGTTCAGGCCCCACTGGACGCGCCAGGCGAGGGCGTCGGCGGAAGGGGAGTCGTCGCCCGCGAGGCGGCGCCAGGCGTCGGCGAAGCCTTGGAGGTCGTAGCGCGACGCGAGCATGAGCGCCGTCGCGAGGAAGCTGAGGACGATGGCGCCGTCCACGAGGCCGGCGCCGGTGCGCGCCGCGGCCGACGCCGGGCGGAACGGGGCGTCGGAGTCGGCGTCGTCGGCGGGGCTCAGCGCACCGCCCTCTGCACCTCCGGCGGAAGGGCGAAGCGCACGTCTTCGGCGACGAGCTCGACCTCTTCGACGTCGCGTCCGCCGAATTCGGCGACGAGGCGGTCGATCAGTTCGCGCACCAGCACCTCGGGCGCCGAGGCGCCCGCCGTGACGGCGACCGCCGACACGCCGTCGAACCATTCGGGCTTGAGGTGCGTTTTGTCGCCGACGAGGTGCGAACGCGCGCCGGCGGTCACCGCGACCTCGGCGAGGCGGCGGCTGTTGCTGGAGTTCTCGGAGCCGATCACCAGCACGAGGTCGACCTTCTTCGCCAGCGTCTTCACCGCCGTCTGGCGGTTCTGCGTCGCGTAGCAGATGTCGTCGCTCTTGGGCAGCCGCACGTCGCGGAAGCGGCGGCGCACGGCGGCGATGATCTCCGCGGTGTCGTCGACCGAAAGCGTGGTCTGGGTCAGCACGGCGACGGGCGTGTCGGGGCTGAGCGGGAGCGTCGCGACGTCGGCCGTCGACTGCACGAGGTGCATGCGGTCGGGCGCCTCGCCCATGGTGCCGTCGACCTCCTCGTGATCTTTGTGGCCGATCATCAGGATGACCAGCTTCTCTTCGGCGAACTTCACCGCTTCGACGTGGACCTTGGCGACCAGGGGGCAGGTGGCGTCGACGACGAACAGCCCGCGACCCTTGGCGGCTTCGCGGACGGCGGGGGAGACCCCGTGGGCCGAGTAGATGGTGACGGCGCCCGCGGGGACCTCGGAGACCTCGTCGACGAAGACGGCGCCGCGGCGCCGCAGATCGGCCACGACGTGCTCGTTGTGGACGATCTCCTTCCGCACGTAGACGGGAGGCCCGTACAGCTCGAGCGCGCGCTCGACGATCTCGATCGCGCGCTCGACGCCGGCGCAGAAGCCGCGGGGGCTGGCGAGGTACACCTTCATCGACGGGGGTCTCGGCGCGGCGTTCGCCGCCGCCGAAGGTAACAAGGACGGGCGGGCGACGGCTCGCGCGGGCTTGCCGGCCCGCGCGGCCGCGCCCAAGCTACGGCCATGACCTCTCCGCCGACTCCCGGACCGTTCCGATACGGCGTCCTCGGCGCCGGCATGCAGGGGTGCGCGGCGGGGTACGACCTCGTCCGCAGGGGAGAAGGCGCGCGGGTGACGTTCTTCGACCGCGATCCGCGCGCGGCGCGGACCGCGGCCGACCGGGTCAACCGGCTGCTCGGCGCCGACGTCGCCGAGGCCGCCGCGGTCGACGCGCGCGACGGCGACTCGCTCGCCGCCGTCTTCGCGGGGCTGGACGGCGTGCTCTCCGCGGCGCCGTACGCGCTCAACCCCGTCGCGGCGCAGGCCGCCGTCGCGGCGCGCGCCTGCTTCAACGACCTCGGGGGCAACACCGACGTCGTCCGCGCGACCCTCGCGCTCGACGACGCGGCGCGCGCGGCGGGCGTGAGCGTGGTGCCCGACTGCGGGTTGGCGCCGGGGCTCGGCAACGCGCTCGCCGCGCACCTCGTCGCGACGACTCCGGGCGCGCGCCGCGTGCGCGTGCGGTGCGGAGGGCTGCCGCAGACGCCGCGGCCGCCCTTGGGCTACAAGCTGGTGTTTCACGTCGGGGGACTGACCAACGAGTACACGGGCGAGGCCGAGTTCCTGCGGGGCGGGCGCCTCGTGCGCGTGCCGACGATCACCGAGCTGGAGCCGATGGAGTTCGCGCCGCCCGTCGGCAAGGTCGAAGCGGCGGTGACGTCGGGCGGCACGTCGACCGCGCCGGAGACGTTCAAGGACCGGTTGGATTCGTACGACTACAAGACGGTCCGCTACCCGGGGCATTGGGCGCAGATCCGCACGCTGCTGGATCTCGGGCTTCTTGAGGAGGCGCCGGTGGACGTCGACGGCCGTCCGGTGCGGCCGCGGGACGTCTTCCACGCCGTGGTCGCGCCGCGGCTCAGGTTCCCCGACGACAAGGACCTCGTCGTGCTGCGCGTCGAGTGCGACGGAGTGAGCGGCGGGCGGCCGACCACGCGGCGGCTCGAGTTGTACGACGTGCACGACGACGCGACCGGCTTCACCGCGATGGAGCGCACCACCGCGTTCCCCGCGGCGGCGGTGCTGCATTTCCAGGTGTCGGGGCGGATCCCGCACGGCGCGCATCCCGGCGAACGGGTGCTGCCTGGGGCGGAGTATCTCGAGGCGGTCCGCGCGCGTGGGTTGTCGATCGCGGAGTCGACGCCGGGCTGAAGCTTCGACGGGCCGCGTCGCGCGACGTTCTGCGGCGTCGGGCGATCGACGAAGCAGGGCCGTCCCTCCGCTGCGCTCCGGGCGCGGGCCGCTGCGATCCATGCGTCGCACGCCGCGATGAGAACCCGCGCCGTGCCCCGCGAGGACCTGTACGTTTCCGTCGCCGTGGTCGTCGCCTGGCGTCCGACCGCGGCTGACGGCGACCGGCCGGAGCGCCCTCGATAGGACATGCGCCGATAAGAGCGCCGTCCGCGGATCTGCGCCCGGTCGGCCACCGACCCAGTCCCGATGATGAAGCTGCG
>DASPNK010000095.1:0-3663 GCA_035626575.1 Planctomycetota bacterium
ACGACGGGGCCGCGAGTCTCGTCGTCGACGGCGAAGCGTCTCAGGAGTGGGCGCCGCGGTCGGTGTTCGCGTCGCGCGAGGAGGCGTCCGCATTCTTCGAGCGCGGCGCCGTCGGCTACTCGGCGCGCCGCAGGCCGGGGAGCTACGACGGCATGGAGCTCCGCAGCTTCCGGTGGGAGGTGTCGCCGCTCCGCGTCACGCGGGCGCGCTCCAGCTTCTTCGAAGACCCCGCGATGTTCCCGTCGGGGTCGGTCACGTTGGACGACGCCCTCCTGATGCAGGGCGTCGAGCACGAGTGGATCGGCCGGCGCACGCTGACGGCGCCGGAGACCGCGGAGCGTTCCGGCGCCGACGATGCATCGTCGGCAGTGGTCCGCGGCGGCGCGGCGCGAGTCCTCCGCTGAGCGCCCCCGTTCGCTTCGCCGGCTACGACGCCTGCTGTCCCGCGTCGGCCGGGAGCCCCGCGAGCTTCCACGCGTCGACGCCGCCGTCGAGGACGTACACGTCCTCGAAGCCGCGCTCGAGGTATTTCTCCGCCGCCCGGGCGGAGGTCGCCTCGGCCGGTCAGGCGCAATAGAAGATCAGCTCCTGGCGCTTGCCCGGCGCGCGCCGGCTCAGCTCCTGCATCGAGATCGCGCCGTCGAGCCGGTTCTTCTCGAACTTCTCCGGCTCGTCGTAAGCGCAAACCAGCCACGCGCCGCTCTGCGCGCGCTTCCGGACTTCTTTGGCTTTCAGTCGAACGGGCTCAGGCATGGCCGACTCCCGGGCGCGCCGCGCGGCATCGCCCTGAGACTTGGATAGAAGCCGGCGAGAGGCGCCTCGGCGCCGCGGCCTTGCAAGAAATGGCGGCCGTGCGCCGCCTCCGTCTGCGCCAGTCGGACTTTCCGACAGGACCGCAGCGACCCGCGCCCGAAGCGCAGCGGAGGAACGGCCCTGCATCGTCGGGCTGCCGGCGTCATCGACTGCCGCAGCGCCCTTCGTCGAAGAGCCGCATTGCGGCGGCGGGACGTCTCGGACGTCGGAGCCTCCTTGCGACGCATCGTCGCGCAGGTCCGCGGTTCACGAGCCCGATCCGCAGGAACACGTCGCGAACGCCGCCCTGTGCGCCGCGCCCCGCCCCTGCATGCGACGACGAAATCGTTTTCGGATCCGACCCCTCCGCGCCGTACCATGCTCTCGCGACCAAGGCCTCGTCGGGCCGGCGACGCGTCGACTCTCGGAGCGGAGAGGTTCGACGCCCCCTCCTGCCGCCGCGTTCGACACGAAGCGCCCCCTGCGGCGGTCGCGCCCCCTCCGGCTTTCCCCGAATCCGTCGTTACGACCGGGAGTTCCTTTGATGTTCAGTTCTCTGCGTCCGTCCATGGGACGCGCTTTCGCTCTTTCCGCGCTTCTTTGCGGCGTCGTCGCCGCGCAGGTCACGCCCTCGTCCGGCAACGCCGGCGGTCCGGGCGGGCCTTTCCACGTCTTCCTCGTCAACGGCTCGGCCGGCGGCGACGACCGCACGGTCGTCGTCGGGCTCAATCAGCCGAGCACGCTGGCGGTCGACGCCGCGGGGACCGTGCCGACGGGCGCGTCGTTCGCCCTCTTCGGGTGGATCGGGATTCCGGGTCCGGGCGACGCCATGACGCTGCCGCTCGGCATCGGCACGACGGCGTTCCCCTTCTGCCCGCTCGCGGCGGGACATCCCCTCGCGTTCACCGTGACGGATCCGTTCGGCCTCGGCTGCGCGCCGCTCCTCCCGTCGACGCCGACGCCGTGGTCGTTCACGTTCCCCGGGTTCTCGTTCCCGTTCGACGTGACCATCCAGGGTCTCATCCTCGACCCCGCCGGCGCCTTCGGCGTCAGCGTGACCAACGCGGTCACCGCGCGGATCATCGACGACCGCGCCGAGGTCCTCTACAGCAAGATCGGCGGCCACCCGACGGCGATCGTGCCCGGCGCGACGGACACCGCGGGCAATCCCGTCGTCACCGAGTTCCGCGCCTTCGAGCAGCTCGTGGGCAGCCCCGACGGCACGGCGTGGATGCTTCGCGGCCGCACGCAGCAGGGCTCGGCGTCCGAGACCATGATGATGCTCGGCGGCGGCGCGACCGGGACGGTCTTCGCGCAGCAAGGACGGCCCGTTCACGGCGGCGCGCCCGCCGAGATTTACGACTTCTTCGGCTCGGGCCTCGGGCGCTTCAACGACGCCAACGACTTCATCTACTCCGCGCGCGCGGCGGGCGGCGTCGCCAACACGCTGCAGAAAGTCATCCGCGTCGTGGGCGGCTCGGCGCAGATCGTTCTGCAGCAGGGGTCGGCGGCGCTCGGCCTGCTCGACGTCCCGGCGAACGTCACGGGCGACGAGCTCTTCGGCAACTCGGTCGGCTCGGCGCACCTGTTGAACGACAACAACTTCGGCGTGCAGGATTCGACGCTCACCAACATTCACTCGACGCGCCGGCCGGCGCTCTTCTACAACAACGTCGCGTTCCAGCAGGCGAACGTCTCGACGGTGGTCGGGCTGGGAGGCGTCGGCGCTGAGACGTGGCTGTCTCCGTCGGCGAACGCGTTCTACACCACGCCGTCGGGCTCGCGCTGGACGGCGGCGGGAACGATCGTCGCGCCCAGCACGGCGTCCGACGGCGTGCTCGTCGTCGACGGGCAGGTGGTCGTCCGCGAAGGCTCGGTGATTCCGGGCTCCTCCGTGACGGCGTCGACGGTGCTCAAGAACGACGTCACGTCGAACGGCCACTGGTACGCGCGCGGCGGCGTCGTGGGCGGCGGCTCGTACGCGATCCTGAACGGCGTCGTGGTGGCGAAGACCGGCGATCCGATCACGCCCGGCTCGACCGAAACGTGGACGAGCTTCAGCGCGTTCGCGGTCGACCGCGACGGCGACTGGGCGATCCTCGGGCAGACCAGCGCCGCGGTCGCGACGGACCAGGTCGCCGTGTTCAACGGCGTCAAGGTCGTGGCGCGCGAAGGCGATCCGGTCGATCTCGACCGCAACGGCCTCTTCGACGACGACGTCTTCCTCGGCCGAGGGAACGACACGCTCGCCGCGTGGAGCGCGGACAACGCGTTCCTGACCGACGAGAACGTGCTGTACTTCTTCGTGAGCCTGAAGAACGGCGCGGGCGCCGACCTCACCACGGCGCCGACGTTCAGCACGCCGCTGGCGTTCCTGCGGCGGCCGATCGCAGCCGACTGACGCGGCTCCGCCGCGGCGCCGTCCCTCCGCCGGCGCCGCGGCGACCGTTCCCTCGCCCGAAGGCGTCCGTCTCCTCCGGCCCGGACGGAGCAAAACGGGTAAGACGACGTCAGCAGGGGTCCGCCGTCGACCGCCGGAGCGGGCGCCGTCGACGGGGACCTGAGAAAGGGAACGGACATGCGCAGCGTGATGCTGTCGATGTTGGTGTGGACGGCGTGCGGCGGAGCCTTGATCGGACAGGACGGCAAGGCGGATCCGAAGAAGCTTCAGGCCGACCTGCAGGCGGCGATCTCCGCCCAGAATTGGGACAAGGCGGTCACGGTCGGCCGCGAGTTGACCGCGCTGCAGCCGGAGAACGGGTCGGCGTGGTTCCAGCTGGGCTACGCGCTCCACGCCCAGGGCAAGCTGGACGACGCCATCGTCGCCCACAAGAAGGCCGCGGAGTTCAAGCCGACCCGCACGGTCGGGCT
>DASPNK010000096.1:0-2674 GCA_035626575.1 Planctomycetota bacterium
CCGCCCGCTGGAGGAGAATCTCGCGGTCGTCGCCGGGCTTTCCTCCTACCGCAGCGTGTCGCGCGCGGGGACGTCCGACGTCGTCCTCGAGTTCGAGTGGGACACGCCGATGACGTTCGCGGCGCAGGACGTCCGCGAGAAGGTCGACCAGCTCCTCCCGCGGCTTCCGCGCGGCGTCGAGCGGCCGCTCCTCCTCCGCTACGACCCGGCGTTCGACCCCGTCCTCCGCCTCGGCTTCTACGGCGCGGCCGACCTCTACCGCCTCCGCGATTACGGCGAGAACGAGATCAAGCGGCGCCTCGAGACCATCCCCGGCGTCGCCGCCGTGAAGATCAAGGGCGGCTACGAAAAGGAGATCCGCGTCGAGCTGAAGGAGCGGCTGCTCCGTGCGGAGAAGGTCTCGCCCGAGCTCGTCAACCAGCGGCTCCAGGCGGAGAACGTCAACGTGCCCGGCGGCGTCCTGCGCGACGGCGACGTCGAGTATCTCGTGCGCACGCTGAACGAGTTCCGTTCGCCGGAGGAGATCGGCGAGCTGGTGGTGACCCAGCAGGGCGGGCGCGCCGTGCGCCTCAAGGACCTCGGCGAAGTCCGCGTCGGGCACAAGGAGCGGGACGTCGTCACGCGCATCGACGGCGCGGAGTCGGTCGAGATCGAGATCTACAAGGAGGCCGACGCGAACCTGACCGCGGTCGCCCAGGCGGTGAAGGAGCGCCTCTTCGGCGCGGATTGGCGGCGCACGCTGGTCGACGGCGACTACGCGCCGCCCCCCGCGACGCCGCCGGCGCCGACCGCCGACGGACGGCCCGGAGACAAGTCCGAGCGCAAGCCGCTCGCCGCGCTGCTGCCGTCCGGCATGCGCCTCAAAGTCCTCTCCGACCAGTCGACCTTCATCGAAGGGTCGCTCCGGGAAGTGAACGAAGGCGCGTTCCAGGGCGCGCTGCTGGCGACGCTCGTCCTCTTCGCGTTCCTGCGCCGGCTCAAGCCGACGCTGATCATCGCCGTCGCCATCCCGGTGTCGATCGTCGCCACCTTCGCGCCCCTGTACCTCGCGGGCGTCTCGCTGAACATCATGTCGCTCGGCGGGCTCGCGCTCGGCGTGGGCATGCTGGTCGACAACTCCATCGTCGTGCTCGAGGCGGTGACGCGGCGCCGCGAAGCGGGCGAAGGCGTGTTCGCGGCGGCGGTCAACGGCGCGCGCGAGATGTCGGCGGCGGTGTTCGGCTCGACGCTCACCACCGTCGTCGTCTTCCTCCCCATCGTCTTCGTCGAGGGCTCGGCGGGGCAGATCTTCCGCGACCAGGCCCTCGCCGTGGTGTTCTCGCTGCTCGCGTCCCTCGCGGCCGCGCTGGTGCTCGTGCCGATGCTCGCGGCCCTCGACGTCCCGACCGGCGCCGCCGACGTCGGACGGCGTCGCCGCGCGCTCGCGGCGCTCCGCCGCTACGGCCGCCCGACGCGTTGGCCGTCCGTCCGCGGATTCCGGCGCGACCGGGGCCTGCGGCGCTGGGCGCTTCTCCCGTGGCGCCTCGCCCAGGTCCCGTTCGACGCCGCGTCGCGGCTCCTCTTCTTCGCCGCCGCGCTGCCGGCGGCCGGCGTCGCGTGGGTCGTCGCGAAGTTCGGGCGCGCGCTGGGCTTCGTGCTCCGTCCGCCGCTGCGTCTCTTCGACCTCGGCTTCTCGTTCGTCCAGCGCGCGGTCGCCGCGACGTTGGCCGGCGCGCTCCGCGCGCGCCTCCTGACGCTGGCGATCGTCGGCGTCCTCGGCGCCGCGGCGGCGATCGCCTACGGCGGGCTGCGCCAGGACCTGCTGCCCGCCGTGCGGCAGGGGCTCTTCTACGTCGAGATCCAGTTCGACGTCGGCACGCCGGTGGAGCGCACCGACGCGCGGGCTCTCGCGCTGGAGTCCGTCGCCCGCGACGCCCTCGCGCGAGCGGGCGTCGTCCCGGCGAGCGTGTCGCTGGTCTCGGGCACGCCGCGCGACGCGCAGGCGAAGCCGGGCGACGGCTCGCACACGACGCGCCTCTGGTTCCGCCTCCGGATCGGCGACGGCCGCGTCGCCGAGGTCGAGGACCGCGCCCGCGCCGCGGTGCTCGCGGCGTTCGAGGCCGTGCCGGGGGTCGGCGCGCCCGTCGTCGACG
This sequence comes from Planctomycetota bacterium, assembly GCA_035626575.1. Lineage (GTDB taxonomy): Bacteria > Planctomycetota > CAIWVZ01 > DASPNK01. Next base: position 2,133 of record DASPNK010000096.1, read on the forward strand.
CGCCGCAGCTTTTCCGCGCGTCGCAGCCGCTCGAAGTGGAGATCACCGGCGCCGATCCCGCCAGGCTCCGCGAGGCCGCCGAGATCCTCGAGCGCGAGACGGCGCGCCTGCCCGGCGTGACCGGAGTCCGCTCGACGGTGCGCCGCGGGCGCCCGGAGATCGTGGTGCGGCCCGACCGCGAGGCGCTGGCCCGCTACGACCTGAAGCTCGGCGACGTGGCGGCGGTCGTGCGCGCCAAGGTGCAGGGCGAGGTCGCCACGCGATTCTCGGAGAACGACCGCCGCATCGAGGTGCGCACGCGCCTCCCCGAAGACGAGACGGCGTCGGCGGCGGCGGTGTCGCAGCTGCAGGTCAACCCCGGCCGCACGCCGCCGATCCCGCTCTCCGCCGTCGCGACGGTGGAGACCTCGGCGGGGCCCGCCGAGATCCGCCACGTGGGCGGGCGGCGCGCCGAGATCGTCGCCGCCGACCTCGCCGGCCTCGACCTGCGCGGCGCGGCCGACGCGCTCGCGGCGATCGTCCGCCGCGCCGAGGCCGCGCGC
>DASPNK010000097.1:0-7135 GCA_035626575.1 Planctomycetota bacterium
CATGCGTCGCGTACACGGCGCCGGGCGCGCGCTTCCAGGTGGTCCCCCCGGTGATGATCTCGAGGACTCCGTCGTCGTCGAGGTCGGCGACGGCGCACGACAGCGTCGCGACGCCGAAGATCTGTCCCTCCGCGAACGCGCCCGTTCCGTCGTTCACGAGCATCCTCGGAAAGCCGAGCGTCGAAACCAGCACGTCGACGTCGCCGTCGTTCTCTAGGTCGAACGCGTCCAGGTCGGTCGCCATCAGCGGGACGCCGACGGCTTCTCCCGGGAGGTACGTCCATCCGCCGGGCGTCGGCACGGAGCGGTACAGGAGCGGCTGGAAGGGCGCGACGACCCCCGGCGCCCGCCCGATCATCACGTCGACGTCCGCATCGCCGTCGAAGTCCGCGGCGGCGACCGTCCAGTCGGCGTGGGTCCACGGGAGGTGCGTCACGAAGGCGAACGCGCCGCCGCCGTCGTTGCGGAAGACGTGGGTGAGGATCCCCGGCGTGAGCGCGCGGAAGAGCAGGTCGGAGTCGCCGTCGCCGTCGAGGTCGAGCCAGGTCGCTTCGCCGTCGTCGTCCGGCGCCGCGTAGACCACGAGCGGCGCCGCGTCGCGCACGAACCGCCCGTTGCCGTCGTTCCGGGCGACGTAAAGCCCGCGCTGCCAGCTCTGCGGGCCGGGGCCGACGACGAGGAAGTCCACGTCGCCGTCCTGGTCGACGTCGTACGGCGGGCCGCGTTGCGACCGACGGAAGACCTCGGGGATGTTCTGCGGAACGATGGAGAAGGCGCCGCCGACGCCGTGAACGGCGAGCGTGGGCACGCTCTCTCCGAATCGCGGAAGGTCGAGATCCCCGTCGCCGTTCGCGTCGATCGGGACGATGTTCGCCGAAGGCCAGGAGCCGAGGGACGTCGCGGGGAGGAGGCCGCCGGGCGAACCGCGGTGCAGGTGCAGGGACAGCGGAAGATTCAGGGCGTCGGGGACCAGCGCGTCCATGTAACCGTCGGCGTCCACGTCGGCCGCGACGATCGGCGCCACGGTCGGCGTCAACGACGCGGTCGTGAGCTGCGTCGGCCCCGAAGGTCCGCCGCGAAGCGTCCCGCTCGGCGCGGCGAGATCGTCGAACCCGTCGCCGTCGAAGTCGCCGGCGACGATGACGGAACCGCTCAGGCCCGTCGCAGGAAGGTCGACGTCGAACGGGCCGTAGCCGAGGCTGCGCCGCCACCACAGCGCGCCGTCGTTCTTCACGTGCGCGACGTCCGTGAACCCGTCGCCGTCGAAATCGCCGACGCCGAACCAGTTCCCGACGGAGGCCGCGGGCGGCCACAGGTGGTACGGAGCGGGAAAGAACAACGGCGCGCCGACGTTCAGCAGCAACGACAGGCTCGCCGGCTGCCCGACCGGCGCGGCATGGGCGAGGAGGTCCGTCGCGCCGTCCTGATCCGCGTCGAACGCGACGAGCTTCGCGTAAGGGACGCCCAGAGGGACCGCGAGAAACGCGGAGGCCGTCGGAACCGCGACGAAGCTCGCGCCGCCGGGAGGAGGCGCCAGGTAGATCGCGAGGTTGAACCCGCCGGAGCCGGCCCCGCCGGTCAGGACCACGGCAAGGTCAGCGCGGCCGTCGCCGTCGAAGTCGCCGACGGTCGCGTCGTCGATGTGCGCGGCGTTCGGCAGAGCCGGGTACGTCGGACCCGCGATGAAACGCCCGCCTTCGTTCAGCAGCACGCGCCGGATCCCGAACAGGTCGGCGTCGCCGTCGCCGTCCGCATCGCCCGCGCCCAAGGCGCCGGTGACGAACTCCGGGAACACGTTGCCGGTCTCCCGGAAGACGAGGTCCTGCGCGCGCCCCGGAGCGGCGAGCCCGACGATCAGGATCAGGAGCGACGACGTCTGGAAAGCGAGGGACGGAAGGCGCATGGCCACGACTCCCGGACCGCCGTCGGCGGCCCGCACCCGGTTAGGCGATGCGCCGGGCCGGACGTTTCGCGGCGCTGCGCGAATCGGGCCGGCGGCGGGTCGCCGTCGTGCAGGGTGCGGAACCGTACGTGGGGACGCCGGATGCGGCCATGCGCGCCGGAGGCGCCGCCGTTCCGGTGTATGGCGCGCGGCGGGCCCTCTATCCGTTCAGCAGCGAAACGAGCGAGTACGGCCGCGACGCCACGGGGGACATCGGCGACGCGGCCGTCAGGGACGCGGGCCCTCTCCGACGGGACGAGCCCGCGAGCACGAACGACTCCTGAGGGAAGCGAAACGGCAAAAAAAGACCGCGACGCGTCGGCGCCGCGGTCTTCTTCATTCGGCGGGGGCGCGCCGTGCGCCGTCCGACGCCGCGCCGTCAGGCGGACCCGGGCGGCTTCGTCACCATCGCCACGGCGTCCTTCGGCTCGGGCGGCGGCGGCGGGTTCGGGCGCAGGCGGAGGATCTCGCGCTCGAAGTCCTCGCTCCCCAGAACCTCGACCTCGATGAGCTTCGTCGCCAACGCGTCCAGCACGTCCCGGTTCTGCTCGAGAATCTTCCGCGCCGCGACGTGGCAGGAGTCGACGATCCGGCGCACTTCGGCGTCGATGAGATCGGCCGTGCGCTCCGAGATCGACTCGCGCGGCGCCTGCTCTCGGCCGAGGAACGGACTCTCGGCGGGGCGGTCGTAAGCGACCGGCCCGAGCGCGTCGGTCATGCCGAACCGGCACGCGAGCGCGCGTGCGAGCTGGGTGACCTTCTGCAGGTCGTCTTCGGCGCCGGTGGACTGATGGCCGAACACCAGCTCCTCCGCGGTTCGACCGCCGAGCGTCACCTTGATGCGCGCGAGGAGCTGATCTTTGGTGATGATGTAGCGGTCTTCGGCGGGCAGGGAGAGCGTGTAGCCCAGGGCGCCGCGGCCGCGCGGGATGATGCTCACCTTCGCCACGGGGTCCGCCTCGGGCGTGAAGCGCGCCACGAGCGCGTGGCCGAGCTCGTGGTAGGCGAGGATCCGCTTCTCCTTCGGGCCGATCACCTTGCTGCGACGCTCGGGGCCGGCGACCACGCGCTCCACCGCCTCCTCCACCTCCTTGCGGGAGATGTCGCGCCGGCGGCGCCGCGCGGCGAGCAGCGCCGCCTCGTTCATCACGTTGGCGAGGTCGGCGCCGGAGAACCCCGGCGTGCGCTTCGCGACGTCGGCGAGGTCGACGTCGGGGTTGAGCGGCTTGCCGCGGGAGTGGATGCGGAGGATCGCTTCGCGGCCGCGCACGTCGGCGGCGTCGAGGACCACCGTGCGGTCGAAGCGCCCGGGGCGGAGCAGCGCCGGATCGAGGATGTCGGGGCGGTTCGTCGCGGCGAGGATGATCACGCCCTTCCGCGAGTCGAATCCGTCCATCTCCACCAGAAGCTGGTTGAGCGTCTGCTCGCGCTCGTCGTGCCCGCCGCCGAGACCCGCGCCGCGGTGGCGCCCGACGGCGTCGATCTCGTCGACGAAGATGATGCACGGCGCCTTCTGCTTCGCCGTGTTGAAGAGGTCGCGCACGCGCGCCGCGCCGACGCCGACGAACATCTCGACGAAGTCGGAACCGGAGATGGAGAAGAACGGCACGCCCGCTTCTCCCGCCACCGCACGGGCGAGGAGCGTCTTGCCGCAGCCGGGCGCGCCGACGAGCAGGACGCCGCGCGGGATCTTGCCGCCCAGCGCCGTAAAGCGGTCCGGCTCCTTCAGGAACTCGACGATCTCCTTCAGCTCCTCCTTGGCCTCGTCCGCGCCGGCGACGTCTTCGAAGCTGACGCCCGTCTTGTCTTCGCCGACGATCTTGGCGCGGGATCGCCCGAAGGAGAGCACGTTTTCGCCCGTCATCCGCGAGGAGCGGAACATCATCAGCAGGATGAAGATGATCAGGATGGTCGGCAGCGCGAAGATCAGCAACGACGACCAGTCGGACGCGGGCTCGAACTTGAACGGGATGTTGCGCGGGTAGAGCAGGTTGACGAGCTCGTCGTCGCGCACGGCGCCTCGGGCGACGCGCACGCGCGCCTTCTCCTTGTTCTGCGTGCCGCCGCCGTCGCGGTCGTCGAGAAGGACGCGCCCGGTGATGACCGTCGGGCCGATGAGCAGCTCGTCGAAGAGCGCGGTCGCCTGGCGCGGCCTGCTGGCGGGCCGATCGGCTCCGTCGGGGCCGTCGGGACGGGATTCCGGGGCGCCTGCGGCGGGCTGCGTTTCGGGTACCGCCGCAGCTTTCGAGGTGCGCACGGCCGGCACGCGCTCGACGTAATCGCGGAACCGGCTGAACGTGAGCTCCTGCACGTTCATGCCCTGAAGGTAGTGGTTCACCACGATCATGAGCACGACCGCCAACATGGCGAGCATCACCGGGTTGCGCGCAAAGAAGCTGCGCTGCCGGCCGCCTCCGGCGCCTCCCGGGGGTTGCGGGGTGGGTCCCTGCCTGTCCGCCATGTCGCTTGAGCTCCGAACCCGCGCGCCGTTCGCGAGGATGCGACCGCGCCGCCGGGCCGGAACGATAGCAGGGCCGCCCTCCGGGGTCGGGGGGCGGCCCTGCCGTCACGCGGGGACGCCGCGTGCGGTTGCGCGCCGTACCGGGTTCAAGGATTCAGCAGGTCGTCGGCGATCGGCGGCCCGACGACGAGCGTGATCGCGTTGGTCGTCTCGAACCGGTACTCGTACGTCGAACCGACCAGTTCCACGGCGACCAGGAGACCCTGGAAGGTGTAGACGCCGTCCGGCGTGGTCGGCGGCAGCGTGTAGCTCATCGAAGAGGCCCACGCCGACGTCGGAGTCGACACCACCCAAGGCGCGTCGGGATAGAAGTCCTCGGTATGCAGGAAGGGGATGTAGGCCGGAAGCTCGAACGTGGCCAGGCACCCGCCGAGGATGTCGAACGGCAGATTGGGATCGTCCAGCGTCGGCACCGTCCACTGGTTCGTCGGCGACGGCGCGCCGACGTAGACGTAGACGCCTCCCCACGGGATATACACGGGACCCGTGTTGTTCAGCTTGACCTCGAGCGGAACGTACGTTCCCGAATGGACGCGGACGTGCTGAACGCCCGATCCGGTCTGGCCGTTGACCGTCAACGCGAGCTGCTCGTAATCCCGCGAAGCCGCGAGCGGCGCGAGGGATCCCTCGGCCTTGGCGTAGGGGCTCGACCATGACGTCGACGGCGGTAGCTCCTGACGCTTCGGATCATGAAAAGTGAGGCCAGAAAACTCGAACTCGGGGTAGTAGTTCTGCGGAGCGCCGAGGAGCGCCTCGAGGTTCAGCTGGTAGTCGAAGACGACGCCGAAGCTCGGCTGGGGTGACGACGGGCGCGGCGGGATGCTCGAGCTCGTCGACAGCGAGGGCGGCACCCATCCGTAGACCTTCGTCGCCGAGGCGATCGCGGAGCACCCCGACGTTCCCAGCTCCTTCTCCTCGGAGACGCTGGGGGACGACCTCGCGAGGGTGAAGAGCGCGCAGCCGTAGGGATTCACCGCGAGCGACGTGAGTTCATCTCCGTGCTGCAGGCCAAGCCAAGTCTCGCCGTCGAGAGCTTTGACCCAGGCGTTCTCGCCGTCCGACCAGAAGACGTCGCAGGAAGTCACCGTCGAGTCGGAGGAGGCGAGCGCCATCGCTTCGGCCGTTTCGACGTCGACGGTGAAGAACAGCGGAACCGCGGGCACGTCGCCCCAACTGATGGCCTCGCGAACGTCCGTGCTCTGAGGCGAGGCGTCCACGGTGAAGGGTCCGATGCCGTCGGAAGCCGACGCGCCGGAGGACGAGACGTCCCACTCGACGCCGTAGACGGTGTTGCGGGCGAAGGTCGGCGCGCCCGACGCGGGCGTTCCGGTATGGGCCATGAAGTGCACGCGGACGAGTTGCGTCACCGGCGTCGTGCACGGCGAGGGGCAGTGTGCGTAGAAAAACCGCCAGACGGGGAAGACGTCGTCGGCGTGCGCGATCGCCTTGATCTGCGCGCCGGAGGGAAGCCCGAGGTCGGTGCGAGCCGCTTCGAGCACCGGGGCGTAGCTGCCGTAGTGACGCACGACGTCGCCGCCCGACAGCGACGACCCCAGGCTCGGCGAGCCGGCGCCGTAGACGCCGTAGAACCCGTAGGCGACGTCGCCCTCGTTGGGATCGCCGCCCGCATCGGGAGTAGGGGGCGATGATTGGGCGGGCGACCAGGACGCTGCGGCGAGCAGGAGGGGGAACAGTCGGCTGAAGCGCATGTCTTTCATTCCTCGCAACGAATGGGACGAGAGCCCCGCCTCGATCGAGGCCGCTCCCGTTAACCGCACTTGAAGGCGGAGCCCCGGACCGGACGCGGGCTCAATGGAGGTCGGCGGCGGGACGGAAGCCGATGTCGAACGTCGCCAGCCCTTCGTGCCCGAACGCCCGCGCGGTCGCCCGGCAGGCGGACGCATTCGAACGACACCCTCCACCGCGGGCGACCCGGCGTCCCGCCTTGAAGGGCCCGAGATTGCGGCCGTCGCCCGCTCGAAGTCGGGCGTCGGCGGCTTTGAAGACCGCATCGTCGGCGCACCACTCGGCGACGTTTCCGTGCATGTCGTAGAGCCCGAACGCGTTCGGTTGCAACGTTCCGACGGGTGCGTGAAGCAGTCGGCCGTCGCCGCGACGCCCCGTCGAGCCGGGGTTCTCCCACTCCGCGCCCCCGAAATTCGCGACGGCCGCAAGATCCTCGAGGCGATGACCGCTGTGCCAGGGCGCGTCGCCGCCCGCGGCGCGGCACGCGGCTTCCCATCGCGCTTCGGTCGGGAGGTCGACTCCCCAGCGTCGCACGACGCGGGCGACGTCGGTCCACGTGACGTTCTCGACGGGGTTGGTCCAGCCGACGATCTCTTCCGGCGCGACGTTGCGCGCTTCTCCAGGTCGCAGCGGCGGGTATTGGGAGGGGTTGCGCCCCGTCGCTCGGATCCACTGGCCCTGCGTGACCTCGAACTTCGACATCAGAAAAGGGCTCAGCCGGACGCTTCGAGCCGGAGTCTCGTACTCCGCGGCGGCGGCGGGGACGGTGAGATCGCCGGCGGCCGCACCCATCGCGAACTCGCCGCCGGGGATCAGGACGAACACCAGGCCGGAGGCCTCGGCGGGCCGCCATTCCCCGTCGCCCTCGTCGTACGTCGGGCGTTCACCCGACTCCACGTGCCAGAACTCCCAGAGTCCGGTGGTCG
>DASPNK010000098.1:0-3664 GCA_035626575.1 Planctomycetota bacterium
GCCGCCGCGTCCGCCGGTCGGCGCCACGCCGCCGCCTCCCGCGCCGCCGGTGACCGGCGCCGTCGGGCCGGTCGACGGCGCGACGGCGTTCAGCGGGTCGGCGCGCATCTGCGGCGGGAAACCCGGCGCCCCCGCGAGCGCGAACGCGGGCGTGCCCAGCGACGCGTTGGCGGAAGGCAGGATGCCGATCACCGGCGGCAGCGCCAGCGCCGGCGGGAAGACGTTCGACGGCGCGTAAGGGAGCATCCCCCACGTCGGTCCCTGGCAGCCCGGCGACAGCGACGGCAGGGTCGCGGCCGCGCCCGTCGTCGACGCGGTCGAGCAGTAGTAGCTGCCGCCCCTCCCGCCCGCGCCCGCGCCCGCCGGCGGCGGCGACCAGTCGTGCCGCGCGAGGAACGCCAGCGGCGAACCGCCGAGCAGGCCCTGCTCGCGAAGGAAAGCGTCGCCCGCGAGGTCGAGCATCGCGTCGCAGCGGAGATCGAGCTTGGCGCGCAGGATGAACGGGAAGTTGTCCTCGTAGAACCACCGGAACTTGCCGACCACGGCGTCGTAATCGAACGCAGCGGCCTTCACGACCACGCGCTTCACGCCCGCGCCGACGAAGGCGAGGTTCCCGTCGATCGTCGGCACGCCGATCGGCGACGGCAGCGTGATCGTCGCCGGCAGGTCGATGAAGTCGAAGTCGAACGGCCGCAGGTCGCCGGTGGTGCGTCGCCTCGTGTTGAACAGGAAGACGAGGTCGTACGCCGTCACCCCCGCGGGCGCCGCCTGCGCGGGCGTCGTTCCGTTCGTCTGGTCGTCGAGCTGGTCGAGGAACGGCGACGGGTTGAGGAAGGGCGTCAGGGCGAAGAGGTTCTCGGGCAGCGCCTTGTTCGCGTCCGCCGGAGGGACGGGCGTCGAAACGGCGCCGAACGGAGAGTTCACGAGGTCGAGGACGCGGAAGAGCAACGCCTCGTCGAGGAACGTGTTCCCCGGCCGCGGGTCGGTGAGCGCGCAGGGGTCGGTCAGCGGCGGCACGATGAGCAGCGTCGCGGTCGCGGACGCGAACCGCCCGTCGGGGTTGATCACGGTGATCTGGTAGACGCCCTGCGGGATGCCGAGGGGCAGCGCCACGTCGAGCGTCGACGTGTCGATCAGTTCGACGAAGAACGCGAAGGCGGAGAACCCGCCGCCGACCGCGTCGAACCGCACCGCCGGCACGATCAGCTCGGCGAGCGTCGGCGGCGCGACGAATCCCTGCGCGCGCACGCCCGGGTCGCGCGTGAAGAAGTTCCCTCCGACGATGCGCGTCGACGCCGGGAGCGGGTCGGGCGAAAACGACGGGTTCCACGCCGGCGCCGGGCAGGCGCCGACGGCGCGGCCCGAGGTCGACACGTCCGGGAAGATCGAAGAGATCGACGGCGGCGCTTCGTCCTGCAGCAGCACGTCGACCGGCGGGCTCGGAATCTCGCCGCCCGCGGAGCTCACTGCGGGCGGGTTGTAGGCGCGAAGCTGGCGGATGCCGAGGAACGGGCGCACGTCGTCGTCGTCGTCGAACGACGGCACGAACAGCGACGTCAGCTCGGGCGCGAAGGTCGGGATCGGCGCGAGGATCGACGGCGCGCCCGCGATCTCGAAACGCGTCGGCGCGACGGCGCCCGCGGGCACGGTCGGCCCGACGGTCCCCGCGCAGGCGGGCGGCACGGCGGTCGCCGGCGGAACGGGGCCCGCCGTCGCCGAGGGCGCCTGCGCGCCGAACAGCGGCGACGACGGCGTGACCGTGCGGAGGCCCAGAAGCGTCAGCACGCCGCCTGCGTCGGAGACCGCAGGCAAGGGCGGCGCGCCGAGGGGCGTCGACGCGAACGTCGGCGCGAGGTTGATCAGCGCCGGTTGCAGGTCGCACACCTGGAGCGTGGTCGGCGCGACCGCGACCGCCTCGTCGGGCGCGATGATCTCGACGAGCACCTCGCCCGAACGGATCGGCGGCAGCGTGAACGTGACCGAACCGCCGCCGGCGCCGTAGGCCGAGTCCGGCGGGCAGAAGCGCCACGGCGCCGTCCCCGGCGCCGGCGAGCCGCCGAGGAGCGGCGTGAGCCGGATCGCCGACCGCACGAGGAAGTTCGATCCGACGAGCGTGAGCTGATCGCCGCCGGAGGGCGAGGCCTGCTGCGGCCCGACGCACGCCGTGTTCGAGCCCGCCGCGGGCGCGACGACGAAGGACGCGATCGTCGGGAACAGCCCGGTGCGGTAGAGGTAGGCGTCGCCGGTCACGGGATGCGGCGTCGCGGACGGCGAGATCGCCGGGTGGTTCGCCACGAACACGTCGTAGAAGCCGGCCTGCGTGAACGGCGGCGCCGTCGTCGCGAGCGTCGGCGGCGTCACCGCGAGCCGCGTCGGCGACAACACGACGACGTTCGATCCGGTCAGCGTCACGCCGCCGTCGTGGTGCGGCTTGAACGTGACGCTCGGCGGAAACGCGATCCAGTTGGTCTGCGACGGGAACTTCGCGCCGTCGATCACCAGCACGTCGCCGCCGCCTTCGAAGCCTTCCGAGCGCGTCAGGCCGAGCGGCCCGCTGAACGGCGTGAAGATGCGCGTCGCGGACGGCGCGACCGCGTTCGGCGGATCGAGCGCCGTGGGCGTCGGCGGATGGTTCGCCTCGGGGTCGACCAGGTTCAGCTCGAGCGCGTTGCTGAGCAGGATCGGCGTCGGCGAGCCCGCGACGTCTTCCGCGATCGCCTGCACCACCAGCGTGAGAGGCGCGCCCGACGCCGGCAGGTGGAACTGCGGCGCGAGCAGATCGAGGCCGAGCGTCACGGTGAACGTGTTGGTCGGTCCGGTCAGCGGCGGGCCGAACACCGGACCGAACGGCGAGAAGAACGAATCGATGACCGGCGCCGCGACGATCACGCCCCCCGCGGTCGGGAACGCCGGGTCGAGATAGACGAGATTCGGACTGGTCAGGCCGGGCAGGAACGCGCCGAGCGGGAACCCGGGCGGGAACTCGCCGCCGAGCCAGATCGCGAGGCGCCGCGGCGGCGGGTTGACCGGCGGCGGCGACGTCATGGTCGGGACCGTGCTCAACGTGAAGGTGAGCGGCTCGGTCCGCAGCAGCTCGTCGAAACAGGTGAGCGCGGCGGGAGCGCACGGCGCCGACGACGCGTGATCGAAGCTGTCGGGATGGGTCGTCGCCGACAGCGTCAACGTGCCCTGCGCCGCGGCGCCGGCGGCGAGAAGGGAGGCGATCCACAGCGGCAGCGTGCGCGGCATCGGGGATCTCGCGTTCAGAACCCGGTCAGGTCGGCGGCGGGAGCGATCACGGCGGCGGGCGCGACGACGAGCGTCGTCGCCGGGAAGCGCGACTGTACCGGCACGGCGACGCGCACCGCGCCGTCGCCGCCCGCGCCGCCGTCGTTGACGCCGGGGTCGGCGCCCGCTCCGCCCGCTCCGCCCGTCGCGACGATCTGCGCCGCGCGTCCGAGGCGCACGCCCTGCAACGCCTGGAGGACGACGGCGCCGCCCGCGCCGCCGCCGCCGCCGCCGCCGAACAGCGCGCCGTTCACGAGCCCGACGCCTCCCGGCGCGCCGTCGACGAGCACGCGCCCGTTGAGCGTGAGCACGCCGTCGCAGGCGAAGAGCACCGCGCCGCCGCCCGCGCCGCCCTCGCCGTTCTGCGCGACGACGC
>DASPNK010000099.1:0-2166 GCA_035626575.1 Planctomycetota bacterium
GACACGGGCGCGCGACGCGGCGCGCTCCGAGCGCGAGACGCTGGAGGCCGGCGCCGCGACGGAGCGCGCCGCGCGGGCGCGCGAGCTGGACGCCCGCCGCGCCGAGCTTCTCGAAACGCTCGCGAAGGCGGAGGCGGCCGAGGCGGCGGCGTCGGACCTCGCCGCGGCGGTCGAAGCCGACGCGTTCGCCGTGGAGGCGCTCGAGCGGGACGCGGCCGCCGCGGAGGCGGAGGCGGCCGGATGGCGCGACGCCCTCGCGCGCAAGGCGGCGGAGCTCGGCGTCGTCGAAGGGTCGGCCGCCGGCGCGGGGATCGTCGACGCCGCGATCGCCGCGGCGACGGAGCGGGCGCGCCGCGCCCGCGACGTTGCGCGCGAAGGCGATCTCGTCCGCGTCGGCGCGCTGGGATACCTGCGGGCCGCGGGCGGAGACCGCGCCTTCTTTCAGCGGGATCTCGACGACGAACCGCGCGGCCCGTTCCCCGCGCCGGGGCTCGACGCCTGGCTGGCCGACCTCGACGCGGGGCGGCCGATCCGGACCTTCTACTGGGAACCGGTCGGCCGTCCGCCGCTCGCCGCGGCGACCGACGCCTCCTTCGCCGCCAAGGTGCGCTCCGGCGGGCCGATCGCGGCGATCATCCTCGCCCTCGGCGCGGTCGCCGCGCTCGGCGCGGGCTGGCGCGCCGTCTCGACGCTGCGCGCGCGGCCGCCTTCGGACGCAGCCGTCGGCGCCGCCCGTGCGGCGCTCGACCGCGGCGAGGTCGAAGAGGCCGTCGACGCCCTGCGCGCGCGCGGCGGCGCGACGCACGCGCTTCTCGCCGGATTCGTCGCCGACGCCGACCCCGACCGGGACGCGGCCCTCGACCGCCTCGCGCTCCGCGCCGAGTCCTCGTTCGCGCGGCTCCAGTCGTTCTTCGCCGTCGTCGCCGCCGTCGCGCCGCTGCTCGGGCTGCTCGGCACGATCACCGGCATGATCAAGACGTTCGCCGCGCTTCGCGAAACGGGCGGCGGCGACGTGCGCGCGTTGTCCGACGGCATCGCGGAAGCGCTGATCACCACCGAGCTGGGATTGTGGGTCGCCATCCCGATGCTGCTCGCGCACGCGCTCCTCGGAGCCCGCGCGCGGCGCCTCGCCGACGACCTCGAAGACGCGGCCGTCCGGCTGCGCCCGACGGCGGAGGTCGTCGCCCGATGATCGACCGCGCGGCGGCGGCGATCGCCGGCGCCGGCGTGTTCGCGGCGCCGCTGCTGGCGACGGCCGCGCTGACCTTCGGCGTCGCCGCGCGGTGCGCGATGGCGCTCCGGCGGCCCGTCGCGCCCGCGGAGATCCGCGGCGCGGCGCGCGCGCTCCGGTTGGTGGCCGCGGGGTGCTCGTCGGCGCCGCTGCTCGGACTGCTCGGGACCGTGCACGGCCTGTCGCGGACGTTCCGCTCGATCGATCCGGGCCGCCCGTGGCTGGGCGCCGAGCTTGCCGGCGGCGTGCAGCAGGCGCTGATCACCAGCGAGATCGGGTTGTGCGTCGCGATCCCCGGGCTTCTGCTCCACGCCGCGCTGCGCCGCGCGATCCGCCGTCGCCTCGTCGAGCTCGGAGGCGCGCCGTGAGGCGGCGGAGCCGACGCGGCGCCGACGGCGCGGCGCCCGAGGTTCCGCTGGCGCCGCTCATCGACATGGTGTTCACCATCCTCATCTTCCTCCTCGTCACCGCGTCGTTCTCCAAGACGGCGGGGTTGCCGCTCGAGCTGCCGAACGGCGGGCGGGAGGCGGAGAGCGAAGCCGAGCTCGCGGTGTCGATCGACGCGCGGCTCGACCTGTACGTCGGCGACGCGCCGATCTCTCTCGGCGCGCTGCCCCGCGCGGTGCGGGAGGCGCGCGCGCGCGACGTGGTGCTGCGCGCCGACCGGTCGGCGCCGGCGGGCCTGCTCGCCGACGTCTACGCGGCGCTGCTCGACGGCGGCGCCGAACGCGTCGTCCTCGCGACGGAGGCGCCGCGATGAAGACGGCGTGGGCGACCCTCGCGGGGATCGCGGCGACCGCGGCGCTGGCGCTGCTTCTCGGAGGTCTCGCGCCGCCCGCGATTCCGGCGGAGACGCCGAGGCCGATCCCGGTGCGGCTCGAGGCGCGACGGCTTTCGTCGCCCGAATCGCCGCAGGCCGCGCCGACGCCGCGACC
>DASPNK010000100.1:0-14288 GCA_035626575.1 Planctomycetota bacterium
GCGGCGGCCGTGCCCGCGTCGGCCGAGGCGCTCGCGACGTGGGTCGACGCGACGGCGCGCGCGGAAGGATTCGGCGCCGCGGTCGCGACGCGCGTCGGCGGGCGCCTTCGGATCGAACTCCCGGCGTCCGCCGCGTCACGATTCGGGGGGAACGTCGCGATCAAGGCGCCCTTCGGCGACTTTCCCGCCGAAGAGGTCGCTCCGGCCGCGGCGGAGATCCCCTGGGACGATCGCTTCGCCGGCGTTCCGACGTCGGTCGCGGTCGACGGCGTCCCCGTCGGCGCGGCGGCGCCCGTCTTCGCGCCGGACCCCGAGTACGCCGCGCCTCCGGGGCCGCCAGCCGCAGCCTCGGCGCCGCCTGCGGTCGCCGGCGCCGGACGCGTGCGAACGCCGTGGGCTCTGGCGGCGGCCGCCTTCTGGACGGGCGTGCTGCTGCTCGGCGTCGAGCGGCTGCGTCCGGTGCGGCGGGTTCCGTAGAGGCCCTTCAGGGAAAGACCCGCGCCGGCCGAAAGGTTCGCCGGGGGTCGTCTCCATGTCGTCGCACCGTCTTCGTTCCGTCGTCTTGCGCGCCTTTCCGGCGCTGATCCTGTGCGCCGCGGCCTGCGTCTCCGAGACGCGGGGCCCTTCCGGCGAGATCGTGGCCGAGGAGGAGAACGGGCCGTCGCCCGTCGAAACCGCCGAGGCCCAGGTCGCGGCGCTGATCCGCGACCTTCCGCGGCGCTCGGGCGCCGACCTTCTCGGCGCGCTCGATCGGATCGCCTTCTACAAGACGCTCGCGCTGCGTCCGATCGGGGAGGCGCTGGCCAAGGCCGATCCGCGTACGCGTTCGCACCTCGTGTACGTGCTCGGCGTCATCGGCGGGTCGGACGCGCACCGGTTGATCGCGTCGCGCCTCGGCGACGCCGACCCCGTCGTGCGTTTCGAGGCGGCGTCGGCGCTCCTCGACGCGAACGACATTTCGGGCGTCCCGGTTCTCATCGCCTACCTCCGCGACGGCGACAAGCGCATCCGCTACAAGGCGTTCGAGTCTTTGAAGCGATTCACGAAGCAGGACTTCGGCTACGATTTCGCCGCCGCCGAGCCCGCCCGCGAGGCCGCGGTCGCGAAGTGGGACGCGTGGTGGTCGAAGACGCGAGCCGAAATGCTCTACGTCGGAAACTCCGAACGTCCCGCCTCCGTGCAGAAGTGAGCGAGCCGCACGCATGTGGACGATCGTCGCCTCGATCTGGGGCGTGAGTCTCGTCATCACCGCGATCTTCTTCGTCGCGTCGATGCGCGCCGGGCGCTCGGCGCGCTGACGCCGGAAGCCCGCGCGCCCGCAACGCCGCCGTCCCGGCGCCCGCCGCCGCGAAGGGGTCGCGAAGGGCGCGGGCGCGCCATTTTTTCGACAGCGCGGCGGGCCTGATGCCAAGATGGCGCGGCCATGAGCGCCGCCAGGGCTCCGGACGCTTCGCCTCCCGCCTCCGCGGGGCGCTCCGGCTCGGGCGAGGCCGGAAGCCCGACGATGCCGTTGAAGATCTACTTCTGCGACGCCTGCAACGAGAGCATTCCCCTCAAGGACCTGCACTCGAACCGGATTACGTTCGACGCCGGCAAGATCTTCTGCGCGAAGTGCGGCGTGAAGCGCCCGAAGGATCCGGCGCGGTTTCCGGCGGCGACGGTGGCGGGGCTGTTCGTGCTGACGGCGGCCCTGACCGGCGTCCTCGGGTACCTCGGCGGGCAGGAGCTGCGGAAGGTCGGCGCCGCCTCGGACGCGACGCGGACCGAGGTCGTCCGGCTGGAGCAGGCGCTGAATGCGACGCGGGCGGACGCGTTTTCCCGCGCGGAGTGCGAGCGCATGCTCGCCCCGCTCGTCGAGGGCACGGAGCGCGGGCGCAAGGATCTCGGCGCGCTCGAGGAGCGTCTCCGGCTCGCCGAGTCCGGCCTCCGGACGGAGACGGCGGGCGTCGCGAAACGGGTCGACGAGGCGGCGAAGGCGTCGACCGCCGCCGAAACGCGCCTCGCCGAGGCGGAGAAGGCGATCCGCGAGACCGCCGAAGGACTGCGCGCGGCCGTCCTGGCGCAGCAGGAGCTGGGGCGGCGTCTGGGCGAGCTGGCGGCGCGGGTGACGTCCCTGCCCGCGGCGCCGGCGGAGCCCGTCGCGGCGCCCGCCGACGGGCCGACGGCGACGGAATCCGCCGAGCTCGCGCGACTGACGTCGCTGCTGCGCGACTCCGACGGCGGCAAGCGGTACGAAGCGGTCAACGGCCTCGGCGCGCTGCGCCTCGAGGCGGCGAGGAGCGCTTTGGAGGACGCGCTGGCGGACGTCGAGAGCTACGTCCGCGACGCCGCGGTCCGCGCGCTCCGACGCCATGCGTCGTTGAAGAGCGTGCCGCGCCTCATCGCGGCGCTCCGCGACTCCGACGAGTTCGTCCGCGCGTCGGCGCGCAGCGCGCTCAAGCAGCTGGTCGGCGCCGAGCCCGCGTTCGACCACGCCTCGGACGCCGCGAAACGCGAGAAGGCGATCCGCGACTACGAAGCCTGGTGGGCGGCGAACTCCGAGAAGTTCCTGAACCCGAAGTGACGCGCGGCGCCCGCGGGCGGGCGGGCGTCCTTTTCGAGGCGTCGCGGCGCGCGCATACTCCGGCGTCCTTCCCAAGGAGACGCCCGCGCCGCGGGCCACCCACGCCATGACCAAGGCCCCCATCCGCGTCGCCGTGACCGGCGCCGCCGGCCAGATCGGCTACGCGTTGCTACCCCGGATCGCCTCGGGCGCCATGTTCGGGCCCGACCAGCCGGTGATCCTGCATCTCGTCGAGATCCCGAACGAGAAGGCGCTCGCCGCGCTGAAGGGCGTGGCGATGGAGCTGGAGGACTGCGCGTTCCCGCTGCTGCAGGGGATGGTCCTCACCAGCGATCTGAAGGAAGGGTTCCGGGACGTGAACTGGGCGTGCCTCGTGGGCGCCAAGCCGCGCGGCCCGGGGATGGAGCGCAACGACCTCCTCAAGGACAACGGCGCCATTTTCGTCGGCCAGGGCCGCGCCCTCGCCGAACACGCGGCGTCGAACGTGCGCGTGGCGGTCGTCGGCAACCCGTGCAACACCAACGCGTGGATCTGCATGAAGTCGGCGAAGGGCGTCCCGCCCGAGCGCTTCACCGCGATGACGCGGCTCGATCAGAACCGCGCCCAGGCGGCGCTGGCGATCAAGGCGGGCGCGCCCGTCGCGGACGTGAAGGGGACCCTGATCTGGGGCAATCACTCGTCCACGCAGGTGCCCGACTTCTTCCATGCGACGGTGCGCGGCAGGCCGGCGGTCGAGGCGATCCCCGATCGCGCCTGGCTGGAAGGCGAGTTCATCAAGGCGGTGCAGCAGCGCGGCGCGGCGATCATCGCGGCGCGCGGCGTGTCGTCGGCGGCGAGCGCGGCGAACGCGCTGATCGACCACGTGCGCGACCTTCACGGCGCGACGCCGGCGGGGGAATACCGCTCGGTCTGCGTGCTTTCCGACGGCTCGTACGGCGTCCCGGAAGGCCTGATCTTCAGCTTCCCCGTCGTTTCCGACGGGAAGGGCGGATGGTCGATCGTGAAGGGCCTCGAGCTGAACGCGTTCCTGAAGGAGCGGCTGGCGGCGACGGTCAAGGAGCTTGAAGGCGAGCGCGACGTCGTGAAGGCGCTCGTGGGCTGAAGGTCCGAACGCGGCGGGGCTTGTTAGCCTCGCCGCCCCGGCCGCGGCCGTCGCCCAGGCCGCCTCCCCGCATGGCGCAGCGCTTCCAATTCGACCGGTTCGGCACGCGCATCCTCGCGACGCTCGGGCCGGCGTCGAGCACGCCCGAGCAGATCGAAGCGCTGGCGCGGGCGGGCGCGTCGGCCTTCCGGCTCAACTTCTCCCACGGGCCGCTCGACGCGAAGCGCGCGCTCGTCCGCCACGTCCGCGAGATTTCAAAGAATCTCGAGCGACCGCTGGCGCTGGTCGGCGACCTTTCGGGGCCGAAGCTGCGCACGCGCGAGAACAAAGGCGGGCGGCCCGTGCCTTTCCCCGACGGCGCCGAAGTGGTGATCACGACCGCGGCCGACCTGACCGAGCCGGGGCGCATCGCGGTCGACTACGAGCACCTCGCCGGCGACGTCCGGCCGGGCGACCGCATCCTCTTCGACGACGGGTCGCTCGAGGCGCGCGTGACGTCGGTGGAAGGCGCCGACGTGCGGGCGGTGATGGTGTTCGGCGGCGAGCTGGGCGCGCGGAAGGGGCTCAACCTCCCCGGCGTGCGGCTCTCGATTCCGGCGATCACCGCCAAAGACCAGGTCGACCTGCAGTTCTGCATCGACGAAGGCATCGACCTCGTCGCGCTGTCCTTCGTGCGCGACGCCGCCGACGCGTTCGACCTGAAGCGGCGCATCGGCCAATGCGGCGCCAATATCCCGGTCATCGCCAAGATCGAGAAGCCGGAGGCGGTTGAGAACCTCGAGGCGATCCTCGACGTCGCCGACGGCGTGATGGTGGCTCGCGGCGATCTCGGCGTGGAGCTGTCGCCGGAGCGCGTGCCGGTGGTGCAGAAGCAGGTGATCGCCGCGGCGCGGCGGAAGAGCCGGCTCGTGATCACCGCCACGCAGATGCTCGACTCGATGCAGCGCAACCCGCGCCCGACGCGCGCGGAGGCCAGCGACGTCGCCAACGCCATCTTCGACGGCACCGACGTCGTGATGCTGTCGGGCGAGACCGCGACCGGGCGCTTCCCGGTCGAGTCGGTGCGCACGATGGCGGAGATCGCGCTCATCGCCGAGCAGAGCGAGGAGTACCGGCGCAGCACCGAACGCTTCCACCTGCCCGCGGGCCAGGGCGTGGCGCACGCCGCGGTGCGCGCGGCCTGCGTCGCGGCCGAGGAGCTGGGCGCGCGCGCGATCGTCCCCTTCACCGCGTCGGGATGGACGGCGTTCCTCGTGGCGGGCATGCGCCCGCGCACGCCGGTGACGGCCTGCACCTTCAACGCGTCGGCTTACCACCGGCTGGCGCTCTGCTGGGGCGTCACGCCGGTCCTGATGCCGCGCGCGCGCGACATCGACGACCTCTACGTCATCGGCATGCAGAAGATGCTCTCCCAGGGTCGCCTCGACGCGGGGGACATGGTGGTCGTGTTGACGGGGTCGGTGGTGCGGGGGAGCGGCGCCAACACGATCAAGATCCACCGCGTCGGCACCGCCGACCTGAGCGACGACCCGGAGACGCGGCGTCGCCTGCGCGCGCTGGTGGAAAGCGCCGAGAGCGGCGACGACTCGACCCGCTTCGGCGACGACTCATAGGAGACCGGCCGCCGCGGCGCGCCGGGGAGAACGATGAAGATCCACGAACACCAAGCGAAGGCGATCCTCCGCGAATTCGGCGTCGCCGTGCCCGAAGGCGTCGTCTGCGACGGGCCCGAGGCCGCCGCGGAGGCGTTCCGCAGGCTCGGCGCTCCGCTCGCCGTCGTGAAGGCGCAGATCCACGCCGGCGGCCGCGGCAAGGGCGGCGGCGTGAAGCTCGTGCGCAGCGCCGACGAGGCGCGCGACGCGGCGAAGCAGATCATGAGCCGCCCGCTGATCACGCATCAGACGGGGCCCGAAGGCCAGCCGGTCAAGACCCTGCTGGTGGAGAAGGGATCGAAGATCGCGAAGGAGCTGTACCTCGGCATCGCCCTCGACCGCCAGGTCGGAGCGCCCGTCCTGATGGCCTCCGCCGAAGGCGGCATGGACGTCGAAGAGGTCGCCGCGAAGCATCCGGAGAAGATCCTCCGAGAGCGCGTCGACCCGCTCTACGGGCTCGCCGGCTATCAGGCGCGCCGCGTCGCGAAGAAGATCGGCGTGCCGCAGGCGCAGCTCAACAAGGCGCAGTCCTTTCTCCAGGCGCTCTGCCGCGCCTACCTCGCGAAGGACTGCTCGCTCGCCGAGATCAACCCGCTGGTGCTCACCGAAGACGGCGATCTGATCGCCCTCGACGCCAAGATGAACTTCGACGACAACGGCCTCTTCCGCCAGAAGGCCGTCGTCGAGATGCGCGACCTCGACGAGGAGGACGCGTCGGAGATCGAAGCGTCGAAGTGGGAGCTCTCCTACATCAACCTCGACGGCGACATCGGCTGCCTGGTGAACGGCGCGGGCCTCGCCATGGCGACGATGGACACCATCAAGTTCCACGGCGGCGAGCCCGCGAACTTCCTCGACGTCGGCGGCGGCGCGACGAAGGAGCGCGTGGCGGCGGCGTTCGAGATCATCCTCCGCGACCCGAAGGTGAAGGCGATCCTCGTCAACATCTTCGGCGGCATCCTGCGTTGCACCACGCTGGCCGACGGCGTGATCAACGCGGCGAAGACCACGCGTCTGAAGGTGCCGCTGATCGTGCGCCTCGAAGGGACCGAGGTCGAAGAAGGGCGCGAGATGCTCAGGAAGTCCGGCCTCGACATCATCGCGGCGACGGACATGGCGGATGCGGCGAAGAAAGCCGTGGCGGCGGCGAAGGGAGTCGCGCGATGAGCGTTCTCGTCGACAGGAACACGAAGGTGATCGTGCAGGGGATCACCGGCTCGGCGGGACGTTTTCACGCCGAGCAGATGAAGAAGTACGGCACGCGGCTCGTCGGCGGCGTCACGCCCGGGAAGGGCGGCCAGTCGCAGGACGGCGTGCCGATCTTCGATTCGATGGAGGAGGCGGTCGCCGCCACGCGCGCCGACGCGTCGGTGATCTACGTGCCGGCGCCGTTCGCCGCCGACTCGATGCTGGAGGCCGACGACGCGGGCGTCCGGGTCTGCGTCGTCATCACCGAGGGCATTCCCGCCGCCGACATGGCGAAAGCGTTCGCCGTCCTCAAGGCGCGCGGGTCGACGATGACCGTGATCGGGCCGAACTGCCCGGGGATCATCACGCCCGACGAGTGCAAGATCGGGATCATGCCCGGCTACATCCACAAGCGCGGGCACGTCGGGGTCATCTCCCGCTCCGGGACGCTCACCTACGAAGCGGTGTGGCAGCTCACGCAACGCGGCGTCGGCCAGTCCACGTGCCTCGGCATCGGCGGCGACCCGCTGATCGGCACCACCCACGTGCAGGCGATGAAGCTCCTCAACGAGGATCCCGATACGCACGCGATCATCATGATCGGCGAGATCGGAGGGACCGCCGAGGAGGAGTGCGCCGACTACGTGAAGGCGCACGTGCGGAAGCCCGTCGTCGGCTTCATCGCGGGGCAGACCGCGCCGACCGGCAAGCGCATGGGCCACGCCGGCGCGATCATCTCCGGCGGCTCGGGCAAGGCTTCGGACAAGATGAAGGCGATGGAGCGCGCAGGAATCGCGGTGTGCCCGACGCCCGCCTCGATCGGCGACACGTTGCTCCAGGTCTACAAACCGACGCCTTGAGCGTCGTTCCCCGCGGAGCGCCGCGGCGATCCGCCGTGCGCGCCTGAATCTCCGCGGCGCACGCGGCGGGCGGCCTTTTTTCGCCGCGGGCCGCGCCGCCGTCGCCCCCGCGCCGAAACGCGGGGAGGCGAACCGGAAAAAGCGCCGGTTTCGCGCGCGCGTCCGCGCGGTGCGCGCGATGAAGATGCGCCGCCGCGCCGCGGCGCGACGGGTCTGCGCGATTCCTTAAGGGACCCCGGCGGCGCGCCGATGTGAACTCGGGCGGTCGCCGACCTTGAAGTTCCCTTCGTCTCCCTTCGTCCGGCGCGGCGCCGGGCTCCTCGCGCTCGGCGCGCTCGCATGGATCGCCGGCGTCGCGACGATCGCCGCGCGCGTCGAAGCGTTCGGGCAGGTCGTCGGGCCGGCGGCGCCGGCGCCGGAGACGTGGCCCGCCGACGCGTCGCTGCCGCGCGCGTCGGGCGTCGACGCCCTCTACGTCTTCGTGCATCCGAAGTGCCCTTGCACGCGTGCGACGTACAGCGAGCTGCGCGAGGTCCTGGCGCGCGCCGAACGGAAGCCCGTCGTGACGATCGTCTCCGTCCCCGCGGATCCGGGCGTCGAGCCCGAACCGCCGGCGCTCGGACCCGAGTCGCATCTCCCGGCGGCCGTCGTTCGGCTCGACCGCGGAGGCGCGGAGGCGCGCCGCTTCGGCGCCGCCACGTCGGGGCACGTGGTGCTCTACGACGCCGCGGGGCGGCTGCGATACGCGGGCGGCGTCACCGCGTCGCGCGCCCGCTACGGCGACTCCGACGCGCGACGCGCTCTGATCGCGGCGCTCGGCGGCGCCGCTCCTGAACACGTCGACGTGCGGCCGACGTTCGGCTGCGAACTGTTCTCCGGCGCGACGGCCTGCGAACGCTGCCGAAAGGGCGACTGAGGGCCATGCTGCTCGCGACCCGCGAAGAATCCGTCGAGGCGCTGCTTCGGTCCGCCCTGGACGGCCAGCGGCGCCGTCTCGACCGGCTCTTCATCCGCCTCTTCTTCGTGCAGTGGCTCTTCGCCCTCATGCTGGCGGCGGCGACCTCGCCGTTCACCTACAGCGGCGCGGAGCGGAGCGTCCACCCGCACCTCTGGACCGCGTTCCTCGGCGGGGCGCTGCTCACCCTTTATCCCGCGTGGGTGCTCCGCCGGCGCCCGGGCGGCGCCTTCGGCCGGCACGTCACCTCGGCCGCGCAGATCTGCTGGTCGGCGCTGCTCATCCACCTCACCGGCGGGCGCATCGAGACGCACTTCCACGTCTTCGCGTCGCTGGCGTTCCTCGCCGCGTACCGCGACTGGACCGTGCTGGTCACCGCCAGCATGACCGCGGTGGTGGACCACTTCGTCCGCGGCGCGTGGTGGCCGGAGTCGGTGTACGGGACGCCGACCCCCGAGTGGTGGCGCTTCCTCGAACATGCCGCGTGGGTGAGTTTCGAGGACTTCATCCTCATCTGGGGCGTCCGCCGCGGCGTGCGCGACCTGCGCGGCATCGCCGAGCGCGAGATCGCGCTCGAAGAGGCGCGGCGCAACGTCGAGAAGCAGGTGGACCGCCGCACCGCCGAGCTTGCGACGGCCAACGAACGCTACCGCGCGCTGCTGGAGGCGACGGCCGCCGTGCCTTGGGCGTGGGAGCCCGCGACGGGGCGGTGCGTTTTCATCGGACGGCAGGTCGAAGCGCTTTTCGGCTGGCCGCACGAGCGCTTCGCGGGCGAGGGGTTCCTGCTGCACTGCGTGCATCCGGACGACCGCGCGACGGTCTCCGAAGCCCTGTCCGGCACGGCGGCGGCCGCGGGCGCCGCGGCCGACTCCGCCGTCGAGTACCGATTCCGCAAGGCGGACGGGACGTTCGCTCACGTGCGGACGCTGTTCAACCGCGCGGACTCCGAGACCGAAGGCGCGCTCGTCCGCGGCGTGACCGTGGACCTCACCGCGCAGAAGCACCTCGAACGCGAGCTGCGCCAGGCGCAGAAGCTCGAGTCGGTGGGCCGTCTCGCGGCGGGCGTGGCGCACGAAATCAACACGCCGATCCAGTTCGTCGCCGACAGCGTTCACTTCATCCGCGACGCGGTCGGCGAGTTTCTCAAGCTCTTCGCCGATTACGAGGGTCTCCGCGCCGCGGCGGCGACGACGCCGCCGCTCGAGGCGCGCGCCGCGGCGCTGGTCGACGCGCGCGAGGCCGCCGACTTCGATTACCTCGCCGAGAACGTCCCCAAGGCTCTCGAGCGGTCCACCGACGGCCTCCGTCGCGTCGCCGTCATCGTGAGTTCGATGAAGGAGTTCTCCCACCAGGACGGGGCGGAGGCCGAGCCCGCCGATCTCAACAAGGCGTTGCAGAGCACGCTCACGATCGCGCGGCACGAGTACAAATACGTCGCCGACGTGGAGACGGACTTCGGCGCGATCCCGCCGGTGGAATGCCTCGCCGGCGAGATCAACCAGGCGTTTCTCAACATCGTGGTCAACGCCGCGCACGCCATCGGCGACGTGGTCAAGCAGGGCGGCGCCAAGGGGCGCATCACGGTCTCCACGCGCCTCGAAGGCGACGAGGTCGAGATCCTCGTGTCCGACACCGGCGGCGGCATCCCGGAGCATGTGCGCGAACGCGTCTTCGACCCCTTCTTCACGACCAAGGAGGTCGGAAAAGGGACCGGCCAGGGGCTGCCCATCGCCCTGCAGGCGGTGAAAGACAAGCACGGCGGATCTCTCACCTTCGACACCGAAGTCGGGCGCGGCACCACGTTCCGCATCCGCCTTCCGGTCCGCTTCCGCGGGCCGCGGGCGGCGGAGCCCGTCAAGTGACGTTGCGACGCATCCTGTTCGTCGACGACGAGCCCCAGCTGCTCGACGGGCTTCGGGACCTTCTGCGCCGCGATCGGAAGCGGTGGGAGATGGTCTTCGCGGGCGGCGGCGAAGAGGCTCTCGAAGAGCTGTCGCGGGCGCGCTTCGACGTGGTCGTGACCGACATGCGCATGCGCGGCATCGACGGCGCCGAGCTGCTCCGCCGCGTGCGCGAACGCCGCCCCGGGATCGTCCGCATCGTCCTCACCGGCCATGCGGAGAAGGACGCGCTGATCCGCGCGGTCCCCGTCGCCCACGAGTTCCTCTCCAAGCCGTGCGACGGCGACCTGCTGCGCGCCGCGCTGGAGCGTTCGTGCGCGTTCCGCGACCTGTCGGAGAGCGACGCCGTGCGCGCCGTCCTTGCCCGGCTCGGCCGGCTGCCGGCGGCGGCGCGCGCCGCCTGGGAGCGTCTCGAGGCGCTGGCCATGGGCGCCGACGGCGACGACGACGTCGAGCGGGCCCTCGCGGCCGACGAGCCCGCGCGGCGGAGGTGTTCCGAACTCGCGCGCGCGCTCGGACTGGACGCGCCCGCGACGCACGACGACGGTTCCGGCGCCGCGGCCGAAGTCGGCGGCGTCGCCCTGCGCGAGGCGGCCACGGCGTCCGAGCTCTTCGCGCTGCCCGCGGCGGCGGGGCGCGATCCGGCGCGCGGCGCCCTCCTGCGTCGCGCGGCCGTCGCCGCCGCCCGGGCCGCGCGACGGTCCTTCGGCGGAGCCCATGCCGGAGCGCTCGCGTTCTCCGCCGGCCTTCTGCACGACGCGGGGGACGTGATTCTCGACCTCGTCGAGCCCGAGCGCGCCGCGGCGTGCTGGACGCGCGCCGTCGCGGAGTCGCGACCGCGATACGACATCGAGCGCGAAGTCTTCGGCGTCTCGCACGCCGAGATCGGGGCCTGCGTCCTCGGGCGCTTCGGGCTGCCGCTCGCCGTCGTCGAGGCCGTCGCCGCACATCACCGGCCCGGGGCGCTGACCCGGACGAAGGGGCTCGACGTCGCCGCGGCGCTGCACGTCGTGGCCGCGCGGATCGACTCCGCGCTCGAGCCCGGATCGGAGAGCGTCGTGGACGACGCTTTCCTGGAGCGTCAGGGCTTCGCGGCGGACGCCGTCGCGTGGTCGGCCGCGGCGCGCGACGAGATCGCCGCCGCGACCGGAGCCGTCGCGTGAACCGACCGCCCGCATTCCCAAGGCGCCGCGCGAAGCGCGGCGGATCGAGGAGCCACTCGTGACCTACGCAGCCACGGCGCCCGTCGACGGCGTTCCCGCCGACGTGCGCGGACCCGGCGTCGCCCGGCCGTCGAGCCCGGCGAACCCTCTGCAGACGCCGCGGCGCGTCCTTTTCGTGGACGACGAGCCCGCCGTGCTGGAAGCGTTGCGCTGCGTGCTGAGGCCGCGGCGCTTCGAGTGGTCGGCGACCTTCGCCAGGTCGGCGGAGGAGGCGATCGAAGAGCTGGAGCGGGCGCCCTACGACGTCGTGGTGACCGACCTCCGCATGCCGGGCTCCGACGGCGCCGACCTGCTTCGGGTGGTGCGCGACCGTTGGCCGGCGACGCTTCGCATCACTCTCAGCGGCTACGCCGACGCCGACCTCGTGCGGCGCGTCTCGGCGCTGGCTCACGACCGCCTCGCGAAGCCCTGCGATCCCGAGAGCCTCCGCGACGCGCTTCTCCGCGCCGCGGAGTGCCGCGAGCGGGCGCGTCTCGATCTCGGGGAAGCCTTCTTCAGCGGGATCCCTCTGCCGGCGGCGTCTCCGACGGCCTCCGACGGCGCGGCGTCGCTCGAGGCGCTCGCCGCGGCGCTCCGCGACGACGCGGCGGGGCGGATGGCCGCGCCGCGCCTCGCGGCGATGCTCGACGACGGGCCGCTTCGGGAGGACGACCTCAAAGACGCCGCGCGTCGCCTCGGGCCGACGCGGGCCCGGGCCACCGTCTCCGCCGTCGAACTGCTCCGGGCGGCCGCGGCGGACGACGCGGCGGCCGTGACCGCGGAAGTCGCGCACGCCGCCCTCACGGCGGCGATCGCCGCCCGCATCGCGCCGGACCGCGACTCGGCGGACGCGGCCTTCGTGGCGGCGATGCATCACGACGCCGGTCTCGTCTACGCGGCGCGCCTGCTTCCGGACGCGGTCCGCGAGGCGGAGCGTCGCGCGGGCGGCGACGCGACCGCGCGCCTGGCGGCCGAACACGACCTGATCGGCGTCGACCACGCGCGCCTCGGCGCGTTCCTGCTCTCGGCCCGCGGCGCGCCGCTGGCCGCCGTCGACGCCGCGGCGCGACATCACGACGCGGACGCGCCCGGGCCGTTCGGCGCGGCGGCCGCCCTGCGCGCCGCCGAAGCGTTGGCGAAGGAGGCCTCCGGGTTCCGCCGCGGCGAAGACGCCGTGCGCGATCCGGCGACGCTCGCGCGCATCTACGGAAGCGAAGAACGATTGGCGACGTGGCGCGAGGTCGCGTCGCGCGCCGCGGGGAGGAAGTCGTGAGCGACGCAGTCGCCGTGGGCTCGGGCCGTCGTCGCGTGCTGGTGGTGGACGACGAGGCCCACATCCGCGACGCCTTGCGGGACGCCCTGCGTCCCTACCGGCGCGAGTGGGAGACGACGACCGCCGACTCGGTCGATTCAGCCCTCGCGGCGCTGGAAGCCACGGAGGTGGACGCCGTCGTCGCCGACCTCAACATGCCGGGGCGGAGCGGCTTCGAGCTGCTTTCGCTCATGCGCGCCTCGGAGCGCTTCGCCGACGTCCCGGTGATCATCGTGACCGGCGCGCTGGAGCACGAGCTGAAGCGGAAGGCGCTCGAGCTCGGCGCGACCGACCTGCTGAACAAGCCCGTGGATCTCCTCGACCTCATCGCGCGCCTTCGAAGCGCTTTGCGGCTCAAGGCGTGCCAGGACGAGCTGAAGAGCCGCAACCGCAACCTCGAGAAGGCGGTCCGGGCGCGGACCTCCGAGCTGGAGCGCGCGCGCCTCGACCTCATCTGGCGCCTCGGCAAAGCGGCGGAGTTCCGCGACGCCGAGACCGGGTGGCACGTCGTGCGCGTGGGCTACTTCGCCCGCGAGCTGGCGCTGGCCGTCGGCGTCGACCACGGCGTCGCCGACATGCTCTTCCACACCGCGCCGCTGCACGACGTCGGCAAGATCGGCATCCCCGATCAGATCCTGCTGAAGCCGGGGCGCCTGACGGCGGACGAGTGGGAGGTCATGAAGACCCACACCCGCCTCGGCGCGGAGATCCTGCGACCCGACATGCTGGAGACGCTGGCCTCGGAAGGCCTGTCGCTCTTCCTCCCGGGGGGCGCCGGCGACGACGGAGCGATGCTCACCATGGCGTCGGAGGTCGCCTTGCGGCACCACGAGCGCTGGGACGGAGGCGGCTATCCGGACGGTCTCGCGGGGGACGCCATCCCGCTCGCGGCGCGGATCGTCACCGTGGCGGACGTCTTCGACGCGTTGTCGTCCCGCCGCCCGTACAAGGCGCCGATCGACGAGGCGACCGTCCTCGACATGATCCGTCGGGGCGCGGGAACGCAGTTCGACCCCGCGGTGGCGGCGGCCCTCGAGACGCGGATGGACGTTTTCCGCGAGGTCCAGGCGAGGTTCGAAGACCGACGCGAGCATGCGGTCGGCGCGCATGCGCTCTCGGGCGCGCCGCACGAGATCGCGCCCCTGTAGCCGCGCGGAAGGCGCGGCGGCCCCGCGGTATCCTGCGACGTCGCGTGAGGCCGGGCGGCCTCCGCGGCGGAGCGCGGCATGGGCGGGGATCCGGGGAGCGGCCAGAAGGGCGACCGCTTCGTCATCGAAGGCGGGCGGCGCCTGTCGGGCGAGGTGCGAGTCGCAGGCAACAAGAACGAGGCCCTGCCCGTCGTCGCCGCGACGCTCCTGCTGAAGGGGCCGGTCGCGATCGCCAACGTGCCGCGGATCCGCGACGTGGAGACGCTGCTTGAAACGGTGCGCACGCTGGGCGTGACGGCCGAATGGACTGGGCCCAACGAGCTGTCGATCGATGCGTCGCGCCTCGCCGCGGCCGATCCCGACCGCGACGCGGCGGGCCGCATCCGCGGCTCGTTCCTCCTCGCC
>DASPNK010000101.1:0-3239 GCA_035626575.1 Planctomycetota bacterium
ACACCGTCACGCGCACCTCCGGCGTGGTGAACTCGCGGACCTCGACGCGTCGCTCGAACCACGTCGCGTCGGCGGCGCCGCGACGAAGCTCGGCGCGCAGCATCCACGTTCCGACGGCGCCGTCCTCCGGGATCGGGAACGCGCCGTCGGCGCGGCCGAACCGCTCGGTTTTCAACTCCGCTTCGCCGGCGACGCGGCCGCGCGGGTCGATCCACGCGACGTGCACGGTTTCGCCGTCGGGGGTGACCAGGCGACCCCGGTCGGCGAGGCGCGCCGTGAGCGCGAATCGGACGGTTTCGCCGGGACGGTAGAGCGGCCGGTCGAACGCCCAGTGGGCGCGCGGAGAAACCGTCGAGGTCGGCGCGATCGCGGACGCGGACTCGCCCGGCGCCGCGGAGGCGCCGAAGCGGCCGAAGGTCTCCACGGTCGCGGCTCCCTTCGGCAGTTCCAGGCGCGCCGTGCCGTCGGCTTCGGTGCGGGCGGAGAGCTTCAGCCCGTCGCCGCGGACCAGCACCTCGGCGCCTTCGATCGGGGCGCCGGTGAGGGCGTCGGTCGCCCAAGCGAAGACCTCGGTCGGCGCGAGCTTCACCGCCATGCGGAGGCGCGACACGAGGACGACCGCCGCCGCGCGGCGTTCGGCGGCCTCCGCCGTCACGAGGTAGGCCCCTTCGGCGAGGGGCGCCTCGCCGAGACGTACCGGCGCCTTGACGACGTCTTCGCGATACGGCTCGTACGCCGGCGTCGCGTGCACGAAGGACCGGTCGGCCTTCACCAGCGCGACGTCGAGTTTCTGCGCGCCGGCCAGCGTCCCCTTGCGCTCGAAGTACCCGGCCGCGTCGAGCCGGTACACCCGGACCACGACCTCCTTGACGTTCCGCACCGTGAGCTCGACGTGCGCGTCTTCGCCCGGCGCGAACGGCCGCGGCGCGGCCAGCGCGAGGCGCACGGCCTCCAGCCGCGCGAGGCGGGCGCGCGCTTCGCGGCCCTGCGAGGTCCGACCGTAGGCCGACAGCTCGCGGAAGACCGCCGCCGCCGCGGCGACGTCGCGCAGGTCCTCCTCTTCGACCTTGCCCTGCAGGAGCCACGCCTCGAGAGCGGCGTTTTCGGCGTCTTTGATCCAGCGTGCGCGGGCGTCGCGAAACGCGTCGCGCGCCTCGGCGAAACGCCCGAACGACCGGAGCAGGCGGCCGCTTTCCAGCGAGACGGCGGGGGCGCGGGCGTCGAGCGGCCAGAGCCGCACGAACTCGCGGTGCGCGGCGAGAGCGTCGTCGACCTTACGGTCGCGGAGCGCGACTTCGGCCGCGTCGAGGAGGAGCTGCGGCAGGAGACGCTGCGCTTCGGGCGCGCCCGCGTCGGAGGGGTGCTCGGCGAGGAACTCGCGGAGAGCCGCTTCGGCGTCGGCCAGTCGCTCGAGACGCCGCAGCGCCTGCGCCCGCGCCAATCGCGCGGCGGCGAGTCTTTCGACCGGGGCGTTCGGAATCGCGACGAGGGCGTCCAGGTGCGCGATCCCTTCGGCCTCGCGGCCGGCGCGGAAATTCGCGGCGGCGGCTTCGAAGCGCACCTGCGGCAGCTCGGCGTGTTCGGGCCGGAGCGCAGCGAGCGCGCGCACGGCCTCCTCCATCGACGTCAGCACGTCCGGGTCCTCCTCCGCGCCGTAGGAGCGCGCCAGCAGGATCCAGGCGCGGGCCGCCGCGTCCGTCTCCTCGTGCGACGGAAGCGCCAGCGCGGCGCGGAGCGCGGCGCGCGCCTCGGCGTGGCGCCCCGCCGAGGATTCCGCTTCGCCGAGCAGCGCGTAGGCCTCGACGACCCAGTGCGGCGTCGGCGGGGCCGGACGCGTGTCGGAAGGCGCCG
The DNA here is from genome assembly GCA_035626575.1 of Planctomycetota bacterium. Classification (GTDB taxonomy): domain Bacteria; phylum Planctomycetota; family CAIWVZ01; genus DASPNK01. The sequence continues at coordinate 1,852 of DASPNK010000101.1, forward strand.
GGGGTCCGGGTCGGCGGCGGAGCGCTTCGCGCGCGGCGGCGGCGGCGCCGGCGGGATCCCCCGCGTCGAGCGCGCAACGCGCCAGGCGAAGCCGCCGCTCGGGCGCGTCGATTTCGGCGCCGAGCGCCGCCAACCCGAGACCGTAGGCGTGCGCCGCCAGGGCGGGCTGCGGCGCGTCGGCCGGCTTGAGCGGATCCTTGGACGGCGCGGGCCGGGCGAGGACGTCGCCCCACGCGAAGTAGACGCCGGCGCGGCGCGCGCGTTCGGCGTCGGACGTCAGCCGCTCCGCGAGGGCGCCTTCGACGCGCGCCGCCTCCATCACGTCGCCCCGCGCGGCGGCGGCGTCGGCCAGCAGCCCTTCGACGCGGCCGCGGCGCGGCTCGTCGGCGGGCCACAGCTCGAGCAGCCGGAGCGCGGCGGTCGCGGCGACCTCCGGGGCCCCGGTGCGGAGCCGCGCCAGCACGGCGAGGACGGCCGCCTCCTTGGCGACCGCGTCGCGGGCGGGATCTCCCCCGACCCGCGCCAATGCGTCCAACGCTTCGGCGGGGCGCGCCGACGCCAGGCTTTCGCGCGCCTCCGACAGCGCCTGCTCGTCGGCGTCGAACGCTCCGCGGACGGCGATCAGGGACGACGCCAGAACGGCGACGAGGACGACGGCGGGACCGAAGCGACGCAGCGACATGGATCTCTCCCGGGGGCCGGACCGACGGGCGCGCACGGCACGGACGCGCGGGCGCCGCGGCGGTTCCCGGCGTCGTCCGACGGAGCGAACGAGGCGCCGTCGATCCCGCTTCGCGGGCGTCGCGGCGCCCGTCCGCGCCGAACGTATGATCGCCGCCGGAGCTTTTCATGCGTCGCACTTTCGCGCTCGTTGCGGTCCTGCTCGCCGGCTCGTGGCTTTCCGGTTGCCGTTCGGGAACGAGCTGCGTCGATCCGCCGACGCCGCACGTCGAGCCGCCGCCGCCGGGCTGGGCCGTGGCGTTGCACGGCGGCGCGGGGACCATGCCCCGCGATATGGCCGAGGACGAGAAGGGCCGGTACCTCGCCGCGCTGGGCGCGGCGCTGGACGACGCCGCGGCGCGGCTCGCGGGGGGCGCGGCGGCCGTCGACGTGGTCGAAGCGGTGATCCGCCGCATGGAGGACGACCCGCTCTTCAACGCCGGGCGCGGCGCGGTGTACACGAAGGCCGGGACGCATGAGCTGGACGCGTCGATCATGACCGGCGACCTGCGCTGCGGCGCCGTCGCCGGCGTGAAGACCGTCAGGCACCCGATCAGCCTCGCGCGGGCGGTGATGGAGAAGACCCCGCACGTGATCGTCGCGGGAGAGGGCGCCGACCGGTTCGCCGTCGAACTGGGCCATGAGATCGTGCCCAACGCGTGGTTCCA
>DASPNK010000102.1:0-8316 GCA_035626575.1 Planctomycetota bacterium
GCCCCCGAGGCCCGCGCGACCGCCGGCGCGGTCGGCGAACGCCTTCAACGGATGGAAGGCGGCGATGCGCGCGCCGGCGGCGGCGAGCGGGGCGAGCGCCGCGGCGGGACGGCCGCCGCAGAGATGCAACGCGAGCGCGCCGCGCCCGTCGCCCCGCGCGAGTTCCGCGACCACGTCGTCGAGACGGTCGTCGGGCGTCGCGATCACGATCAACGATCCGGCGCCGAGCGCGTCGGCCACCGGGACTTCCGCCGCGTCTCCCACCTCCGCGCGCGCCGCGGCGCGCGACGCCGCGCTTCCGCCGGCGAGGGCCGCCGTCCGATGCCCGCGGTCGCGCCACGCACGGAGCAGCGACGTCCCGGCGCGCCCGGGTCCGACCAGCACCAGCCGCTCCCGCGGCGCCGACGTCACGCGGGCTCCGGCGTCGGCGCGCCGGTGAACGACGCGACATGGACGAACGGTCCGCCGAGACGCTTCGCGTCGACGGTCAACCGGTCGGCGAGGTCCGCGGCCGCCGCCTGCGTCGCGCACAGGAAGACGTGCGTGCCCCCGCTGCCCGCGAGGAACGGCTCCCGACGCGCCGCGGTCGCCAGCGCCCGGCGTCGCTCCGCGAGTTCCGGCACGGCCTCCTCCGCCGCGTCGGCGAGGCGGTTGAACGGCGCCGGGCCGTCGCCGTCGGCGAGCGTCGCGCCGCGCGCGAGCGCCTCGAGCCACGGCGCGGGGTCGACGGGCCGCTCCGGCGGACGGACCCGCGCGTACACGGCGGGCGTCGGGGAGGTCGGGCCGCCGAGCGCGAGGACGACGTGGCGCACGCCGCGTCGCGCAAGCGGTCTCACGACCTCGCCGCGCCCGGTGCACCAGGCGAGGCCGCCCTCGACGAAGAACGGCACGTCGCTGCCGACTTTCGCCGCGATGCGACGGCGGACGTCGGCGTCGACCCGAAAATCGTGCGTCGCCAGCACCGCGTCGAGCGCGGCGGCGGCGTCGCTGGAGCCTGCGCCGAGCCCGGTTCCGGGCGCGACGCGTTTCGCGATTTCGACGTGCGCGGGAAGGGGACGCCCCAACTCCCGTTCGGCCGCCCGCACGATCTTCCAGGCGACGTTCTCAGGGCCCGACGGAACGTCGTCGCGGTCGGCCGTCACCGTGAGTCCCTCGTAGGCCGCGGTCGCGATCACGGTGTCGCCGTGGGCGACGGTCTCCATCACCGTGGAGATCTCGTGGTAGCCGTCGGCCCGCCGGGAGAGGACCTCGAGGAAGAGGTTGAGCTTCACGGGCGCGAAACGCGCCAGCGGGGCCTTCATCGCCGGGGGCTTTAACGCGACGGGCTCGGAGCCGCCACCGCGCGTCGGGCGCCGCCGCGTCGCGGATGACGCGGAAGCCCTCGCCGTTCGGAAGTCCCGACGGCGCTGCGACAAAGAGATTTTCTCCGGCGCAAACCTCTCGCGTCGATCCGCCGGCGCCTGTCCTTAAGATGTCCGCGCGCCCACGCCGGCCCGCCCGGGCGCCCCCTTCGTTTCCCTTGGAATTCGACGTCTACGCCGCCCACCGGGCGCTCCATCGGGGCCGCCGGCGTGGTCGCGCCGTCCCCGTCCGCTCCGCGCGGAGGGGTCGGTACGACCGTGCTCGCGGCGTTTCTGTTCGTCGCGACGCCGGCGGTCGGCTTTGCCGTCGATCCTTCCGGGCGTTTGCCGCTCGTCGTCCTCGCCGTCGCCGGCGCGCTCGCTTCCGTCGCCTTCGCGCGCCGGGCGGCGTCGGCGCGGAGCGAGACGCTTCGCGCCCATGCCGGAGCCGCGCGCGCGGAAGAAGCCCTCCGGGAAAGCGAGCGTCGCTTCCGTCACATGGCCGACGAGGTGCCGGCCGTGATCTGGATGGACGACGCCGAAGGGCGGCCGCTGTTCGTCAACCGGCGCTGGTTCGAGCTGACCGGCCGGCCGCAGGGCGTGGCCGACCCCGGCTTTTACGACGCGGTGCATCCCGACGACGTCGAGCGCGTACGCGCCGCGTACGCCGAAGCGCGCGCCCGCGGCGCGCCGCTCGAAGTGGAGTACCGCGTCCTCGGCCGCGCCGGCGACTGGCGCTGGGTGCTCGACCGCGCGGTGCCGCGGTTCGACGAAGCGCGCCGCTACGTCGGCATCTTCGGCGTCGCGGTCGACGTCACCGAGCGCCGCGCGGAGGAGGCCCGCGCGGGCGAACATCTCCGGCTTGAAGCCGTAGGCCGCCTCGCGGGCGGCGTCGCCCACGACTTCAACAACCTGCTCACGGTGATCCTCGGGCACGTGGATCGGCTGGAACGCGACGCCGCCGCGACCGACGCCGTGCGCCGGGAGGCCGACGGCGTGCGCCGGGCCGCGGAGTTCGCCGCGACGCTGGTCGCGCGGCTCCTCACCTTCGCCCGCCGCAACGTCGAGGCGCCGGCGCGAGTGGACCTGAAGACGGCCCTCGCGGAGCTGGACGAACTCGTGCGCCGCCTCGCGGGCGACGGCGTGCGCGTCGACCTCGTCTGCGCCCCCGACGTCGGCGCGGTCGCGCTCGACGTCGGCCGTCTCACGCAGATCCTGGTGAACCTCGCGGTCAACGCGCGCCAGGCGATGCCGCGCGGCGGGCGGCTGGGCGTCGACGCGCGGCGCGATCCGGACGACCCGCGCCTCGTGCGGCTCACGGTCGAGGACGACGGCGCGGGCATGACCGACGACGTGAAAGCCCGGCTCTTCACGCCTTTCTTCACGACGAAAGGGACGCCCGCCAACGTCGGCATCGGCCTCGCGACGGTGGCGCAGATCGTCCGGCAGGCGGGCGGGACCGTCGAAGCGGAGTCGGCGCCGGGGCGCGGCGCGCGTTTCGTCGTGCGCCTCCCCCGCCTCGAGCCCGACGGGACGGCGGCCGCGCCGGCGCCGCGCGCCGAGCCGACGCGCCGCGGCGCGCTGGTCCTCCTCGCCGAAGACGACGATCTCATCCGCCGTCTCGCGCGCCGCTATCTCGCCGAGGAGGGCTACGAGGTCGCCGACGCCGGCGACGGCGAAGCGGCTCTCGCGGTCGCCGCGTCGCTGCCCCGCGCGCCGGACGTGCTCGTCACCGACGTGACGATGCCGAAGCTCGCGGGCGGTCTGCTGGCGGAACGCCTGCTCGAGCGTTTCCCGCGGATGAAGGTGATCTTCATCTCGGGCTACACCGACGACGTCGGCGTGCGGCAGGACGTCTCGCTGGCCGAGCACGCCTTCCTGTCGAAGCCGTTCTCGCGCCCGCAGCTGGTGCGCAAGGTGCGCGAGACCCTCGCCGGTCCGCCCGCCGACGAGCAGGCCGCCGGGTGACGCGTCAGCGCAGCGTCTCGTTGTCGATGAGGCGCGTGCGGCCGAGGAACGCGGCGACGAGGAGCACGTCGCCGGGGCGCGCCGCGTCGACGCGCGGCGCGAGGTCGTCGGGGTCGCACAGCTCCGCGTACTGCAGTTCGAAGCCGCCCGCGGCGTCCAGCGTCGCGCGCACCCGGGCGGCGAGCGCGGCGGGGTCGCGGACGCCGGCCGCGAACGCCGCGCACGCCGCGTCGAGACCGGCTTTGATCGCGGGAGCGCGGCGACGCTCGTCGGGCGTCAGGTAGACGTTGCGGCTCGACAGCGCCAGCCCGTCCGGCTCGCGCACCGTGGGCTCGACGCGGATCTCGAGATCGAGGTCGAAATCGAGGTCGCGGACCATGCGGCGCAGCACGACGGTCTGCTGATAGTCCTTCCGGCCGAAGAACGCCCGGTCGGGGCGCACCTGCTGGAAGAGCTTCGCCACCACGGTCGCCACGCCGGCGAAGTGGCCCGGGCGGAAGGCGCCGCACAACCGGTCCGCCGCCCCGGTCTGGGAGACCGTCGTGCGCGCGTCGGGCGGGTACATCTCTTCGGTCGCCGGCAGGTAGAGCGCGTCCGCGCCGACCGACGCCAGGAGCGCGCGGTCGCGCTCGAGGGGCCGCGGGTAGCGCGCGAGATCCTCGTTCGGCCCGAACTGAAGCGGATTGACGAAGATCGACGCCACGGTGCGGTCGCACACGGCCTTCGACGCGCGACAGAGCGAGAGATGGCCCTCGTGGAGCGCGCCCATGGTGGGGACGAAGCCGACGGTCAGGCCGGCGCGGCGCCAGGCGGCGACCCGCGCATGGACGTCGCGGCGGGAGCTCAGCGTTTCGATCAAGACCACTCCTCGGGGGGAAGGAGACGGCGGACGGCGGCGCGCTCCGCGGCAGTCAACGCGGCCCAGAGAGCGTCGGGCGTCCGGCCGTCGGGCGGCGACGGCGCCTCGCCCGCGAGGTCGCGGAGCGGCGCGAGCACGAACGCGCGACGGGCGAAGCGGGGATGCGGCAACGTCGGCGGCGGGCCGTCGCGGACGACGTCGTCGAACAGGATCAGGTCGAGGTCGAGCGTGCGCGGGCCGTCGACGACGTCGCGGCGCCGTCCGGCCTCGGTCTCCAGCGCATGCAGGCGGGCGAGCAACGCCTCCGGCGACGCCGTCGTTTCGAGCGCGAGGCAGGCGTTGAGGAAGTCGCCCTGCGGCGGGCCGCCGACCGGCGCGGTCTCATACAGCCAGGACGCGGCGCGCACCCTGACGCCGGGGAGCGCGTCGAGCGCGCGTCGCGCCTCGCGAAGCCGGAGGAGCCGGTCCCCGAGGTTCGAGCCGAGGGCGACGACCGCGCGCGCCGGACGCGCGGTCACACCAGCGCTTCCTCGTCGTCGTCCTCGTCGACGACGCCCGACGGTCGCGGCTCGCGCGTGCGGCGCGATCGGCGCCGGAGCCACTCGATCGGTCCGCTGGCGACGTAGAGGAGAACCGCCAGCGGCACGAAGATCTCGGGCGCCGCGAGGACCAGCGCGACGAGGAAGATCAGCGCCACCAGCGTGCGGAATCGGATGCCGCCGCCGAACAGCCGGTTGGCGACGTGGATGTACGGCGCGCGGCTCACCATGAGGAAGCCGAAGAGCGGCGTCAGCACCGGCATCGCGTAACGCAGCCACGACTGGCCGCGCGCCGGGTCGAGGGAGAGGTTGGCGTACGCGACCGCGAGCACCGCCGCCGCGGCGGCCGGGCTGGGCAGCCCCTTGAAGCTGCGGTGCGCCTCCTCGGAGAGGTCGGTTTCCACGTTGAAGCGCGCGAGCCGGAGCGCCGCGCACGCCAGATAGACCACGGCCAGCGTCACGGCGAGCTTCGGCGGCACGACGCCGGGCTCCGCCTCCACCATCACCTTGAACAGCAGCGCGGGCGCCGCGCCGAACGAAACGACGTCGGAGAGGGAGTCGATCTGCGCGCCGAAATCGCTCGCGGCGCCGGTCATCCGCGCGATCTTCCCGTCGAAGGCGTCGAAGACCATCGCCAGCACGATCCACAACATCGCGCTCTTGTAGAGCTCGACGCGCGCGGCGGCGTCGCCGGCGTCGACGTGCATCGAGTCGGTGAGGTAGGCGATGGCGAGGAAGCCGCTGAAGAGGTTGCCGAGCGTGACCGCCGTCGGCAGGAACTGGATCGGCTTCGGCCGGCGCCGCGGCGCCGGCGGAACGGGCGCGGCGCCTTCGGCCTCGGCACCGGGCCCGGACACGAGGGCTTCGGTTTCGTTCATGAGGCCGCTCTCGCCGCCGCGGCCGCCGGCGTCCGCGTGGGAACCGCGAGACGCGCGAGCACCGTGGCGCCGCCTTTCACCTTCGCGCCCTTCTGCACCGCCCAGCCGTCCACGGCGCCTTCGGGCAGGAACAGCTCGGTGTACGACCCGTACTTGATCATCCCGAAGCGCTCGCCGCGGGCGTACGCGCGCCCTTCGACGACCGGGCAGACGATGCGGCGCGCGATGGCGCCCGCCACCTGGCGGAGCAGCAGCCGGAACGGGCGCCCGTCGGGCCCGACGGCCTCGACGCCGACCTCCATCGCCTCGTTCTCCTGTCCGACGCGCGGGTCGCGGGCGTCGAGATACCTCCCCGGCTTGTGCACGCGGCAACGGACCGTGCCGGCGAGCGGCATGCGGTTCACATGGACGTCGAACACCGACAGAAAGATGCCGATCCGGACCGCCGGCCCCTCCACGAAGGGCGCGTGATCGACCCGCGAAAGGTCCGCCACCGTGCCGTCGGCCGGACTCACCACCGTGCGCTCGTCGCCCGGGACGACCCGTTCCGGATCCCTGAAGAAGTTCAGGGTGAAGGCCAGGAGGGCCAGCGGGATCGGGGCGAGCCACCACCACCCCGCGGCGATGCAGAGAGCCGCCGCCCCGCCCCAGAGGACGGCGAACAGCAGGAGGTCCTGCACGGCGTAAACGGTGAACGGAAGGCGCATGGCGACGGAGGTTAGCGCGGCGCGACGGGGCTTCCCGGCGGGGCGCCGAGCGGTCCCGAAGGGTTTTCCCCGGGGGCGCTTCCGCTTTCCCCTTCCTGTCGCATAGAGGTCCGGGCGACGCCTTCCGCGCGCCCTCCGAAGGAGCCTCGTCATGTCGCACCGCCGAATCGCCGCCCTCGCCGTCCTCCCCCTCCTCGTCGCCGCGTCCCTTCCCGCCCAGTGCGGGACCGACGACGGGTTCGCCGGGGGGTGCTGCACCCTCGCGTCTCCCGTCTTCCCGACCTTCCCCACGATCACCCTCGGCGGCCTCGGGGCGTCGGTGAGCGACTGCAACCTGGACTGCCAGTGGAACGTGAACGTCAACCTCGCACCGGTCCAGGTCCTCTGCGACTACTGGATCTTCAATGCGAGCTTCACCGGGGGAACGACCGACCCGTCCATCCCCAGCGCGCTCCTCTTCGCCAAGTACGCGCGGACCTGGAGCCAGAACACTCCCAACGGGCCGGCCCAGGTCTGGCGCTGGCTGGTCAACGGCGACCTGCCGTACACGTTCCCCGGCGGCCCGCCGACGAGCTTCTGCCAGGCGCCGTTCTCGACGCTGGCGCCGTTCGGCCTTCCCGCCCACTTCTCCGGCCACATCGACTACGTGAACTACTGCGGCACGACGCTCTGGGAAGCCGCGATCGTGCTGACCCACCTCTGCTCCTACGAGGTGCACGGGCCGTTCAGCCTCCGTCCGCTCCCGCTCCCGGCCGGACTGCCGGCGCGCACGTACCACTTCGTCGCGCCGTCGAACTTCGTGTTCGGCCCCGGCCCGAATCCGTCCGGCACGGTCTTCGGCGACGCCGCCCGCGAGTCGCGCCTCCTCGGCGGCTACGCCTGCCACACCGAGAACCCGATCGTGCAGGGACAGCTCAACGACGTGTTCCAGGACTGCTACTGCAGCCTGCCCGGCTCGCCCGGCCCGACCAACTTCCGCCACCAGAACCTCGCGTTCACCTCGATCAATAACTGCGGCATCGCGAGCTTCGCGCAGTCGGTCCCGATCCCCGGCCTGCTCCCGACGGGCATGCGCTTCCAGGTGATCGGCTCCTGGACGTACGCGGTGGGCGGCCCCGTATACCCCGGCAACACGACGGTCGGCTGCTACAACGGCGTGCTCGTCGCCAACTCGCTGTGCGTGGCGCCGGTCGGGTTCAATCCCTTCCACGGCGTGACCGGCGTCGGCACCGTCGGCGGCTGGGGCGCGATCAGCTACACGATGCCCGCCCCGGCGTTCCCGATGTTCGAGGCGATCGACCTCCAGAACATCCTCACGCTGCCGAACCTCACCCCCGGCCTCGGCGTCCCCTTCGTCGCCGACCACGTCTGGTCGCTGAACTGCCTCTGAGCCGCGACCGCGCGCCCGCGCCGGCCGCCGACCCTCCGGGGTCGGCGGCCGTCGTCGTTTCGGCGCCACGTTGCCGCGACGGGGACCCCATGAGATAAACGCCCGCGGCGCCGGCGCGGGCTTTTTCGCCGGACGCGCGGAACGGACCCCATGCTGCGGATCAAGGACCTGAAGGCGCGCGAAGTGCTCGACTCCCGGGGCAACCCGACGGTCGAAGTGGAGATGCGGTTGACCGGCGGCGCCTGCGGACGGGCGATCGTCCCCTCGGGCGCTTCGACCGGGTCCCACGAGGCCGTCGAACTGCGCGACGGCGGCTCGCGCTACCTCGGCAAAGGCGTGCAGCGCGCGGTGGAGAACGTGTCGGAGAAGATCGCGCCCGCGCTGGTCGGGCACGACGCGTCCGATCAGAGCCGCATCGACCGCATCCTCGTCGACCTCGACGGCACGGAGAACAAGGCGGCCCTCGGCGCCAACGCCATCCTGGCCTGCTCCTGCGCCGCGGCTCACGCGTCGGCGAAGCAGGTCGGCCTGCCGCTCTACCGCTACCTCGGGGGCGCCAACGCGCGCACGCTGCCGTTCCCGATGATGAACATCCTCAACGGAGGGGTTCACGCCGACAACAACGTGGACTTCCA
>DASPNK010000103.1:0-2343 GCA_035626575.1 Planctomycetota bacterium
CGCCGGGAAGCCCCACGTGCCCACCTGGATGTAATAGGTGTTGCCCGCGACGATGTTGAACTGGATCTCCGACTGCGCGAATCCGCAGTCCGGCGAGCCGTCCGCGCACGACAGTTCGACGACAGGCGGGAAGATGGCCCCGTCCCACGCCGACATGTACGTGTCGGACGGCGACGCGGAGCCGCCGGGAGCGGTCGCCGACGACGGGCAGTTCGAAACCACCGCGATGCCGGTGATCGACGCCGTGTAGACGAACCAGAAGTCGAACGGATCGGGCTGGCCGATCGCCGAGCAGCCGGACGACGCGCCGGGGGCCACGAAGCCCGCCGAGTTGTAAGGCGTCACCGACGCGGCGGCCGCGGGAACCGCGACCGTCGGATCGTCGCCCGGACCGGCCGGCGGCGGCGGAATGTTCACCGCGATCGCCATGTTGCCGGCGACCGGGACGCCGCCCTGCCACGAGCCGATCTTCACGTAGTACGAGTTGCCCGCGATCACCGGGATCGTGGCCTCGGACTCGCCGTTGAAGCAGGAGAACGAGCCGTCGGCGCAGGTGAGCTGCGTCGTCGGCGGGCAGGTCGAGGCGTCCCACACCGAGATCACCGTGTCCGGGTTGATCACCGTGTTGCCGCCCGGCGCCAGCGTCGACGTCGAGCAGTTGGTGAACGTCGCGTTACCGGTGATCGACGGGACGTAGAGCACCCACGCGTCGAACACGTCCGAGCCGAGCGCGCAGCTCGACGCCGGGCCGGCGACGGTCGAAATGCTCGAGTCGTAGTAGTGAACGCCTTCGCTGACCGTCGTGGCGCCGCTGCAGTCGTCGGCGAACACGGTGGGCGGCGGAACGTAGACCGCGATCGCCATGTTGCCGGCGAGGTACTGGTTGCCGGACCACGTGCCGATCTGCACGTAGTACGGAACGCCCGCCGTCACCGCGACCGAGGCCTCGGACTGGCCGTTGAAGCAGCTGAACGAGCCGTCCGCGCAGCCGAGCTGCGTGGTCGGGGGGCACGACGACGCGTCCCACACCGCGATGAAGGTGTCGGGGCTCGCGATGGCGTTGCCGCCGGGCGCAAGCGTCGAGCTGGGGCAGTTGGTGAACGTCGCGAGGCCGCTGATGGTCGGGACGTACGTCACCCAGCAGTCCTGCGCGTCGGAGCCGAGGGCGCACGACGCGTTCGGGCCGGGGAGGACGAAGCCGGTCGAGTCGTAGTAGTGCACGCCTTCCGACACGGTCGGCGCGGCGGCGCAGTCGTCGCCGAACGCCGTCGGCGGCGGAACGAAGACGGTGACGTCGAGCGTGAACGTGCCCGAGGCGCCGTTGTAGCCCGAAACCGACAGATAAACCGGCACGCCCGCGGTCACCGCGAAGTTGATCGTCGACGACAGGCCGCTCGCGCCCGAGCAGTTGTCGTCGTTGCAGGTGATCGCCGCGCCGGGGAACCCGCCGCCGTCGGTCCACGCGCCGACGATCGAGTCGCCGAGCGTGCCGAGGCCGCCGGTGCCGCCGCCGCCGACCGTGCAGGTGGTCGCGGTAGCGAGGCCGGAGGACGTCGGGATGAAGAGATACCAGAGGTCGTTGGCGGCGCCGAAGCCGCACGCCGGGAGCGGGCCGTCGATCGAGGAGGTGGACAGGTCGTCCGGCAACGTGGCCGGCTCGCTGAACACCGTCGCGCCCGAGGGGGTGTCGTTCGGCGCTTGAGCGAGCGCCGACGACGCGAGGAGCACGGCCATGACGACCGCGCCGATCCGAGAACGGGACATACAAACTCCAAGGGGAAACGAAACGGAGTCGGCGCGGGCAAGACGCGCCGGGAAGAACGCCCGCACGTGCGGGCGGCGCGCAATCGCGAACGCTTCTTTTCGCGACGACGGCACGGGAGGGTACCGCACCGGGCTCGCGGATCGGAATTTTTCCGCGCCCGTTCGGCCGGGCCTGCATGGCGCGCTTCGCTCGGCGCCGCGAGAACACGCGCGGGGCGGAAGGTCCGGGGGAGCCGCAGCGCACCGTCGGCGGGCTTCACCGGCGGACGCCGCGCCGACCGATGCGCGGGTGGTCGCGTCCGACGCCCTGAAAACGCGCGCGGGCCGGACGCTCAAGGAGCGACCGGCCCGCGGCGGAAAGGCGGCGGCGCGCGGAGGCGCCGCCGTCCTTCGGCGTCAGTTGATCAGGTACGCCGTCGGCGCCGTGGTGTCGGCGACCGAGGCGAAGCCCGTCGCCGGGTCGAAGGCCACGCCGACCGACCACAGGTTCGCGCCGATGAACGCCGAGACGAACCCGCCCGGCAGGTCGACGTTGAGCGAGTAGCCCGACGGCGAGAGCAGGGACAGGAACGGCTGCGG
>DASPNK010000104.1:0-6206 GCA_035626575.1 Planctomycetota bacterium
TGCGCTCCGCGCGTCTCTCGGCGGACCGGCGTCGGCGAGCCTTGCGACCTTCGGCGCCGGGACGGCGCGGGACGCGAGGGAGCGCAGGACCGTCGCACGCGAAGCGCGCGGCGGCCCTGCTTCGCCGATCGGCGGCGGCGCCGTCGCAGGGCTCGCCGACGTCCGCCGCGGCAGTACCTCCGCGCGCTTCGCGAGCGGAGGAACTGCGCTCCGCGCGTCTTTGGGCGGACCGGCGTCGGCGAGCCTTGCGACCTTCGGCGCCGGGACGGCGCGGGACGCGAGGGAGCGCAGGACCGTCGCACGCGAAGCGCGCGGCGGCCCTGCCTTGGCGCGGGGGCTACTGGACCGTGACGTCGAACGCCGCGGTGAGCAGCGGGAGGCCCGTCGTCGGGACCACCACGGCCTGGAAGGCGGCGAACGGGCCCGGCGGCAGCGCGGGCAGCGGGAAGGCGAGATAGCGCCCGCCGAACGTCCCGGTGTTCGCCATCAGGTCGAAGAACGTCGTGCCGGAGATGCCGTCGAGGAGCACCGCCACGTCGTTCAGGTTGCCGGGGCCCGAGAGCCCGAGGTCGAGGGAGCCGATCGGCGGGATCAGGAGATTCCCGACGTTCAGCGGCCCCGACAGCAGCGCGAACGGCCGATTCGGCTCGCCGGTCACGGCGAACTGAAGCTGGCCGCCCGCGCCCGCCGACGCGGCGAACGGTCCGGCGATTCCGAAGCCCGCGTACTGGCCGCCGATCGAGGTGCCGCCGTTGACGTCGAGCGCCGCCACGGCCGCGTTGGCCTGACCGGCGCCGACCGCGTACGACGGCGTGCCGCCGCTGACGACCAGCGCGAAATCGACGTCGATCGCCGCCGATTCCGGCCGGCCGTCCGCGTTGATCTCCGCCGCGATCACCTCGATCGTCCACGTGCCCGGGGCCGGGTTCTGGAGCAGCACGTTCTCAACGGTGTCGAGCCCGTTGGCGACGCCGCCCGACGTGCTCCAGTTGCCCGCGAGCAACCCGTTGTTGCCCCAGTAGGTCGTCCCGCCCGGCGCCGTCACGCGCAGGTCGACGTTGTTGATGCGGTGCTGCGTCGCGGCGGTCGTGCCGCCCGGGTCGCCGTAGCACAGCGTCGCGCGGAACTCGGGTTCGCCCGCCGGGACGGTCACCGTGTAGACCGCGGTCTGCAGCGCGGCGAGCGGCCGCGTCTCGTCGACCACGAGGATCTTCCCGGCGGCGGCGAGGTCGTAGGCGCGCTGGACGTCGGCCGTGCCCCACCCCTGGTGCGTGCGCGTGAGGTCGTGGGCCGTCCCGCTGAACGCGTATTGCGTCGCGGTGTTGATCATCAACGCCTTCAGCGTCGCGGCGTGCGGACGGCGTTGGAACGCCGTCACGCCGGGCCGCGGCGGGCCGAAGACGCCCGACGTCCACATCTGAATGAGCAGTCCGCCGCAGCCGGCGGTGATCGGCGTCGCGCCGCTCGTGCCTCCGAAGCTCGACGTGTACGACGTGGGCGACGACGACGAGGTGGTGAAGATCCCGTCGTAGAAGTTCGACACGTCGGGCTTGATGCGCCCGTCGGCCGCGGGGCCGATGGATCCGCCGCCCGTCCAGTCGTCGTCGGCGCGGGTCAGCGTGCCCTTGTGCTTCACGCCGCCGACCGACACCACGTTCTTCGCCCACGCCTGCGGGCGCGACTGCGTCGTCCCGGCGTTGCTCTGGCTCTGGAAGATGAGCAGGTCGAGGCCGAACACGATGTCGTCCATCGACTGCGAGATCGACGTGTAGTTGGCCGTCAGCGTGCTGCCCCAGCTGTTGGACTGGAACATGCCTTCGAAGGGCGCCTGCACGAGATTCGCGCTGAACGCGTAGCGGTTGCCGGACGCCAGCGGGTCGTTGTAGGAGGCGGCGATCCCCTGCGCCGCCTGCGGCAGCAGGCCGAGGCCTTGCGGGTTGCCCACGCCCTTCCCGAACACGATGCCGTAGGTCGACGTGCCGTGGCTGGTGGTCGACGCCCCCGTGGCGACGGGGACGCCCTGCCAGAGCAGCCCGGAGAAGTCGACGTGCGCCTGGAGCGTGCCGCCGTCGAGGACCTGGCCGCGCACGTCCTGGCCGGTGAAGCTCCCCACGGCGGGCGTCGCGACGTAGGTCGCGCCGACGAACTGGCGCGCGATGTCCATGTCGTCTTCGGGCGGCGACCAGCGGTCGATCCACGCGACGTCGTCATGCCGCAGGGCGGCGAGCGCCGCGGCCTGCGACAGGGACAACGTGAGGAGCCGCGCCTCGGCCGCGACGGGGAAGAACTCCGCGGCGCCGTAGGCCGCGAGGTCGTCGGCGATGCGTCGCTTGGCGGCGAGGTCGTGGCTCCGCGTGCAGACGACGTTCCACGGCGCGCCCTCGGGCGCGACGCCCGCGAGGAGCGCGGAGAGGTCCTCTGGGAAGAGGCGGTACGCGGGGTGGTACGGCCCGATCCAGCGCACGAACGGGGCCGCGCGCAGCGCGGCGATCGACGCGGAGTCGGCCTCGACGACGTACGCCGCCGACGGCAGGTAGAAGAGCGGCGACGCGCCGTAGGCCGCGAGCTCGGCGACCTGATCGGGAAGCCCCGGCGCGTGGAATTGCACGATATGCAGACGCGACGCCGGGCCGGCCGCGAGTTCGCGCGGAACGACGGGCGTCGTGCGCAGCGGATCGAAGGCGCCGAGGTGGACCTTGACCTCGTAGTCGGCCGCGCGGGGGGCGGACCAGCTCAATCCGCCGTCGACGGACGCCGCGTACCACGACGCGTTTTCGACGGTCCAGGCGGCGACGACGGTGCGGGTCGGGCCCACCGCGATGCGACGGGCGTCGGCGGGGACGGCGGACGGCGGAAGCGCGTCCGCTCCGGAGGTCGCGAGATCCTGACCGACGGAGGGGATCGCGACGAGGAGCGCGCACCACGCGGCGCGCGCCGCACGACGGACGAAGGCGTCTCGGATTCGGGGGGTCATGAGGGCGCTCGCGGTCAGAGGACGACGATCTGGACGGCGGCCGAGAGCTTCAGCGTGCTCGAGCCGGTGAGGACGGCGGCCTGCAGCGTGGTGAACACGCCGGGCGGCGCGATCGGGACCGCGAGGTTCCACAAAGACGTTCCGGAGGGGCCGGTGTTCGCGAACGCGTTGAACCCGCCCGGTTGGCCGCCGTCGAGGATGAACACGACGTCGCCGAGGTTCGACGGGCCGTTCAGTCCGAGGTCGAGGCTGCCGACGCCCGGGATGACCCAGTTGAAGGGATTGAGCGGGCCTGCGAGCAGCGCGTAGATGCGGTTCGGTTCGCCGGAGATCGTCATGGTGAACGGCGTTCCGGGCGCGGCGGTCAGCGTGAAGGGGCCGGCGGACGAGGCGGCGCCGGTCTGCCCGAAGACGTTGACGGCGCCGCTCAGCACGAGCGACGCGAGCGGACCGTTGGATTGCCCGAGCGGCGGGTCGATGCGGACGCCGTCGAACTGCACGCCGTCGGTGGGGATCGGATTGTTGTCGCGCCAACTCCACCGGACCTTGAAGTTCGCGGTGGGCGCGAAGCCCGCCGTCGCGGCGGCGGCGAAGAGGTCGACGGTGATCTCCTGCCACGTGCCGGTGAGCGTCGCGTGGTCGACGACCTTCACGAACGGCGCCGCCGATCCGTCGTTGATGAACAGACCGTCTTCGACGTGCGCTTCGTCGGACTGATCGCGTCCCCAGTACCGCAGCGTCGCGCCCATCGCGCTCGACAGGTCGACCGTCAAGGTCGACGTGTTCGTGCTGAACGAATTGGATACGGAGACGTCCATCGCCAGGCACGCGCCGCCCGCGGGCGACAAGGTCGACGGAACGACGGTCAGGATCCGGCCGTTGACGCCGGTGACCGCGTTGGCCCATTCGGGGCCGGGCCAGGTCGGGGACTCGAAATGCTCCGCATAGGGGAGCGCCGCGACTTGCGCGGCGAGCGGGGCCGCACACAGAAGGGCGGCGCACGCTCGGGCGGCGAGCTGAGACATGAACGGCTTTCGGGAAGGGGACGCGCGCCTACGGCGAAGGCGCGCGTCGGGGGAGGGGGGGCCTGAGAGCATAGTGCGGGTGCGGGCTTCCGTCGAACCCTTCGGCGGGCTTGAAGTGACGGCATTCAGTGGAAAGATGCCGCGCTCATGACCCTGAATCGCCATTCAGAGGAGATCCGGCCGGGCGATCTGCTCCCTGCCGCGGGCGCCCCGTCGGCCACGTTCCGGGAACGCCGCCGCGAGGCCGTGGTCGCGGCGTTCGTCGACGCCGCGGAGAAGACGATCGCGGAGAAGGGTTTCGAACGGGCGACCATGCAGGACGTCGCCCGCGCGGCCGGATGCGCCGCCGGCACCATCTACCTCTACTTCAAGAACAAGGAGGCGCTCTTCAGCGCGATGGTGGCGCGCCACGTCCGGGAGATCGGCGCCCTCCATCACGCGGCGCTCGACGCGGGGACGGACCCGGTCGACGGCCTCCGGCGGTGCGTGCGATCGGTGCTGACGTACTTCAACGCCCACCGCTCGTTCTTCAAGGTCTTCTACTCGGCGAGCCCGGGGGGCCGCGCGCACATCCCGTCGAACCTCGACGGCTCCTCCCTCGAGGAGTACCTCGGCTTCAAGCGCCGGCTCGTCGACAACTTCGCCGCCGCCCAGGCGCGGGGCGCGGTGCGCGGCGACCTTCCGCCCGAGGAACTGGCGGAGTTCATCGACGCCGTGGTCGTGGTGACGTTGGCGCGCTGGTCCATGAGCGGGTCCGCGCCGCCGCCGGACGAGCAGTTCCGAATCCTGTGGAGCCTCTTCGGGGGCGGGCTCGGCCTCGGCGCCGCGGACGCGACGCCGTGAGCCGCCGGCGACTGCTGATCGCGGCGCCCGCGCTCGCCGCGGTCCTCGGCGCCTGCCGTTCCGAACGCTTCGACCGCGTCGCAGAGGCGCGCCGCGCCGAAGTCGAGACCGCCGCCCGCGCCGAGGCCGAGGGCTTCGCGCCGGTCGGCCGCGAAGCGACGATGGACGGCGCGCTCGGCAAGGCGCCCGCGCGCATCCTGACGCTCGCGGAGTGCGAGCGGATCGCGGTCCGGAACAACCTCGCTTACCGCACGCGGCTCCTTGAGACGCGTCTGAGCGACGAGCAGGCGCGGTCGGCGTTGTCGGCGCTCCTGCCGCGGGGAACCGCCGAGCTCACCGCCAAGCGCAGGAGCAACGAGCCGCTCGTCGCGGCGGGGACCGGCGTCGCGGCGTTCGAGGACCAGGAGACGCGCGCGTTCTCCCTCGGCCTCATCCTGCCGATCTTCGACTTCGGGGCGACGTGGTACGCGTGGAGCGCGGCGCAGGACGTCCGCGACCAGGAGCGCCTCGCCGCGACGCGCGCGCGGCAGACCCTGATCCGCGACGTGCGCGTCGCGTACGCGCAGCTCGCCGGCGCCTTGCGCGACGTGGAGCTGACGCAGGCCGAGGTCGCCGCCGCCGCCGAGGCGCACCGCACCGCGCGGTCTTTGGAGCGCGAAGGGCTCTCGACCGCCGCCGACACCTCGTTCGTCGAAGCGCGCGCGGCGAGCGCCGAGCTGGGCTTCACGCTCGCGCGGCGCGACCTCCTCCTCGCGCGCTCGGCGCTGGCGCGGACGCTCTCCATCCCGGTGTGGTCGGACTTCGGCGTGGATCCGAAGCTCCCCGATCCGCCGCCGCCGCCGCGCACCGCGGGCGAGGTGCAGGACCTCGAGCGCGCGGCGGTGCTCGCGCGCCCCGAGCTCCACGCGCACGACCTCGAGCGCAGCATCGCCGACGCGCGCGTGCGCCGGGCGTTCGCCGAGTTCTTCCCGCGCCTCGACGCGACGCCCGACTTCGACTGGAGCTCCAACTCGCGGGTGGTGAACCCGGCGTTCTTCACCGGCGGCCTGACCGTCGCGCACGCGCTGCTCGACGGGTCGGCGACGCTGTCGCGGTACCGCGCCGCGGGCGCGCAGGTCGACGTGGAGCGCGAGCGCGCGCTGCTCGTCGCGATGAGCGTCACCTACGAAGTCGATCTGCGCGTGCTCGAGCTGTCGCGGGCCTGGGACGGCATCGCGGCCGGCGAGCGGCTCGTGGAAGCCCAGGAGCGCCTCGCCCGCGAAGTGCGCGCGCAGCATCGGGAAGGCCTCGGGAGCGGGGCCGACCTCGCCCGCGCCGTCGCCGACGAACACGCGGCGCGGCGCGAGTTGAATCGGACCCGGACC
>DASPNK010000105.1:0-9504 GCA_035626575.1 Planctomycetota bacterium
GCGCCCCGGCGTCATCGTCAGCACGACGACCGGCGGCGCGGCGCCCCGGGCCAGGCGGAAGACCGCCGACGCGGCCGGCGCGAAACCGGGCGCCGCGCCATCGACGAGCCAATCGCCGGCCGCAGGGGCGGGGAGCGTGAACGTCCCGTCGGCGCCGACGGACGATGCCGCGACGGCGGGTTTCGGCCTGAGCAGGCGCTCGTAATCCCCGAGGTCTTCGCTCACGGAGGCTCGCGCCGAGCGCTCGAGCCGGACCGTGCCGCCTTTCACGGGGGCGCCGCCGGCGTCGATCATCCTTCCTCGTACGAGGACGGCGCGTTCGAGCAGGAGGTCGCCGAGGTCGGTGGGCGCGGCGGCGTCGCTGCGGACGTCGTCGACCGTCGTCGCGCCGTAACCGTCGGCGATCGCGCGGACCGACCGGCGACCGTCTTCGACGCCGTCGAAGGAGAAGCGGCCGGTCGCGTCGCAGAAGGCTGTCCGCGTCGGTCGAGCTTCTGCGTCGTGCAGGGTGACGGCGGCGCCGGCGATCGGCGTGCGGCCTTCGGCGGCCAGCACTCTCCCCACGACGGCGCCCGCGGGCCGGGACTCGGCGACGACGGCGTCGGAGAACTTGGAACGAACGACCGGGGCGGCGGGCGGAGAGCCGCCCGGCGCGTGAACCGTCGAACTGTCGGACGCGACGGCGATCGCCGCCGTGTCGTCCGACGCGGCATCGGGCGCCGCGGTCCAGGTTGCGAACCGCCAGACGAGCGCGCCGACGAGCGTCGCCGCGGCGAAGGCGACGGCGGCCTGTGCGCGACGCGTCATTTCGACTTCGACTCCATGAGCACGACGGCGACGTCGGCGGCGCCCGCCCGAACGACGTCGGACGTCCCGTACTTCGTGAAGGTCCGCATCGCCACACCGTCGGCCGTCGAGGATTCGAAACTCGCCGCGACGACGACGTAGCTTCGCTCGGGGTGCAACCCGTCGATGCGGAACGCACCGGCGGCGTCGCACGAAACGAGCTCCAGGCTCCGCGCGAGAAGCTCTGCTCCGTCGGCATGGGAGGCGTCGCCGTCCATGACGGCGACGAGAGCGTCGGGAACCGCCCCGCCCGCAGCGTCACGCACGTTGCCGCTGATCGACGCGGCTCGCAGGAGACGGATCTCGACCGAGGTCGCCTCCCTGGAACGGACTCGGAGGTTCCGGACGCTCGACGGCACGAACAGCGACTCCGACGCCGCGCGGAGAGGGCGGCGCCGCCGACGCGCGGTGTTCGTTTCGGAGGAGTCAAGCGCCCTCGTCAGCCGCCAGCCCCCCGGCGCGAGTCCTTTGAAAGAGAACGCGCCGGCGTCGTCGGCGATCGCCGACAGGGGAGTCGACGCCTGCGTCGACGCCGCGCCGTCCGCCGCCGGTTCGCGGACGAGATGAAGTTCGAGGCCGGCCGCGGGTTTCCCGTCGGGATGAACGACGCGCCCTTCGACCGATCCGCCATGAGCGAGCACGAGCCGAAACCCGGCGTCGGAAGCGGTCGCGGCGTCGCAGTCCGCTTCGGCGGGCGCGTCGAACGCGACGTGCGTCGCGCGGAGCAGGCCCGCCGCGAGGGGGACGCCCCGGAGTCGAAAGCGCCCGGCGGCGTCCGTCGCGCCCGATACACGTCGAGAGCGCGCAGCCCACGCCGCCGCATCGAAGAAGCCGAATCCAGGGTCCCGATCGGCTTCGACCCGACGCCACTCGACGAAGGCGCCTGCGACGGGGACCCCGTCGGCCGTCTGCACGATTCCTTCGACGTCGGCGCCGCGCGCAAGCGTCAACGCGACGTCCGCGACGACCTCTCCCGGTCGAAGACGGTGCGACCACGGATCGACGTCCGTAGGGATGTTCTCGCCTTCGCGAAGCTCACGGATCCTCCCGTGGGCTGGCTCGCGTTGGGTCGCGTCGAACCAGCCGTCGAGCCGCGCTCCGATCTCGACGTTTCGAGCGGGCAGGTTCGTCAATGTGAACGCGCCGTCGGCATCGGCGACCGCGGAGGCGATCACCCGTCCGTCGGCGCGCGCTTCGACGACCGCGCCCTCCAACGCCGCGCCGTCGGGCGTCGAGAGCACGCGTCCGCGGACGACGGCCTCGCCGCCGACCACGAGGCCTATCTCGAGGACGCCGTCCTTCGGCGGGCCGTCGACCCTTTCGAAAGGCCCGTCGCCGTCGTCCGGCATGAACAGGCCGTCCCGATCGGTGGACGTCGCCGCGAATCCGGGAGCGCGGGCCGTCAGGAACACCTGAGCGCCCGCGGAAACGCGGAGCTCGAAGCGTCCCTCCCTGTCCGTCGACGTCCAGAGTCGGCTCGGCCGGGCGGCGAAGACGTCGGCGCTCACCGATACGCCCGCCAACGGGCGCCGCCCTGGTTCGGCGAGCACCTTGCCCCGCACCAGCACGGGTCCGCCGAGGACGATCTCCATCGACTCGCCGTCCGACGGGACCGTCGAAACGATCGGGAGTCCGGTCGCCTTGACGAGCAGCGGCGTTCCTGGGGCGACGCCGTCGAGGGCGAACCGTCCCGCGGCGTCGGTCGTCGCCCGCGCGACCGCGACCGCCGCGGCGGCGTCGAAGGCGTCGTCGCGACCGCGGGCGACGAGCGCAACCACCACGGCGCCTTCGACGGCTTCCCCGGCGAACCGGGTGACGCGCCCCGTGAGGCGTCGCGCGGCGGCCAGTCGCAGCTCGATGTCAGCCGCGGCGACGCCCTCCTGGAATCTGAGGATCGAAGTCGAGGCCGCGGCGCGCCCCGGTGCGGCGCCGACCGCGACGAACGCTCCCGACCCCGGAACGCCCGGAAACTCGAACGATCCGT
Organism: Planctomycetota bacterium; assembly: GCA_035626575.1. GTDB lineage: Bacteria > Planctomycetota > CAIWVZ01 > DASPNK01. Next base: position 2,831 of record DASPNK010000105.1, read on the forward strand.
CGGCGCGCGTGCCGGCGATCGCGACCGTTTTCGAGGTTCGCAGCAGCGCATCGGCGAAGCGGGCGTTCGCCGTGCCGCAATCCACCGCCGGCTCGAGCCTCATCGACCCGCCGTGGACGGGGTCGCCTTCGGTCGTCAGGAGGCGTCCCCGCAACGTGCGCGGTCGCTGCAGACGCAGCTCGGGAACCGCGACTTCGGCGTTCTCCGCGGCGACGACGTCCTCCGAACGCGCCTCGGCGAAACCCGACGCGGCGGCGCGGACGGTCGCCGCCGCCGCCGTGAGAACCGCGAGGCGGAACCGCCCCTCGGCGTCCGTGCGGCCGACGCCGAGCGCCGCGCCGTCGACGTCCGTCGCCCACACCGCCGCGTCCGCGACGCTCGCGCCGTCGGCCGCCGTCACGACGCGCCCGACGAGCGTCGCGCGGGCCAGGTCGACGAACGGCCGGCGCGCCGGGCCTTCGGTCGGGTTCGGCCGTGAATCGACGCCGCCGCTCGTTCCGGCGTCGCCCGACGCGGCGCGCTCCGCGACGGCGCGCCGCCGCCCGGCGGCCGCCTTCGCGCGCGCCGTGAAGTACCCGGCGGCGACGATCGCCGGGCCGAGGACGCAGACGATCGCGCAGGCGAGGACGCGCCGCTCGAAGGACCGACGTCGCGGGATCACTTGATGACGAGCTTCACCTTCGTCGCGCCGGCGGGGACCGCGTCGCGCACGTCGCGACGCACGGGACCCGTCGAAACCGTCCGCTCGCCGCCCGCGGGATCGCCTTCGTCCTCGTCTTCGAAGGAGGGGGCGTCGCCTCCCGCCATCGTCATCAGGCGATACTTCGCGTCGGGCTTCAGGCCGTCGAGGCGGAAGCGTCCCTGCCGGTCGGACCATTTCGAGCGCCTCCGGAACCCCTCGACGTCGGGCGCCGGATCATCCACGTCGCCGACCAGTTGCGCCCACACGGGCGCCCAGGGCACCGGAGTTCCGTCGGCGGCGACGACCTCTCCGCTGATGGAGGTCGGCGCGAGCAGCTTCAGGTCGCGGGTCGCCTCGGCGCGCTCGGCCACGACGACCGCACGCTCGGCGTCGGCGAGGAAGTAACGGTCCTCGCGCGTGGACTTGACGGCGCGCTCGCGGGTCCAGAGATCCTCGTTGTCGTCGGCGAGAAGGAGGCGTCCGGGACCCGGCGCGAGGCGTTCGAACCGGTACCGGCCTTCCTGGTCGACCCGCGCCGAGCGTCGGAACGGGCCCTCGTCCGCGCGGCGGTTCGGCGGCGCCGCGTCGCCGGAGACGAAAAACAACCGCACGCCGGCCGCCGGCGCGCCGTCGGGGTAGCGGGCGACGCCGGACAACCCCCCGCCCGCCGCCAACGTCAGCGTCACGCCGTTCGCCGCGGAGTCTCCCGCCGGCGCCTGCGCCGCGGCGCCGCCCGGCCAGGCGGCGTGCGTCGCTTCGACGGTCGTCGCCTCGGGAGGGAGTCCTCTCAGCGTGAATCGCCCTTCGGCGTCGGCGACGACGCTCTCCGGCGGGACGTCGAGGAACTCGTCGGCGTCGCGGGGCGACCGGCGCGCCCGCACCTCGGCCCGCGGCGCCGGTTTTCCGCCGTCGCCGAGGACGACGCCGTTCACGTCTCGTCCTCGCGCGAGATTCAGGACGACGTCGATGACGGGGACGTCGGCGTCGAGGTTCCAGGGAAAGCGGTCCTTGAAGGCGCCGCCGAAGTCGAACGCCTCGGGCGCGTCCTCCGACGCGCGCGGCGCACGCCAACCGTCTTTGGCGGCGATGAAGCGCACGCGCCCTTCCGGGAGGCCTTTGAACAGGAAGGAGCCGTCGTCGCGCGTCGTCGCCGTCGCGACGACCGTCGGTCCCGTGAAGGCCCGGTACTGCACCGCCTTGACGACGGCGCCGGCGACCGGCCCGCCGTCGACGGCCCGCACCGCGCCGGACGCGGAGGCGCCGCCGCGCATGACGAACGTCTTTTCGACGACGGCGCCAGCCGCGAGCTTGTCCACGAAGACGGAGCCCGTGCGCAGGAACGCGCGGACGGAGTCGCCGTCGGTCGGAACGGCGAAGCCGTCCTTGCGCAACGTGATCCAGAACTCTTCGCCGGGCGCGCAGGCGAGCTTGAACCGACCTTCGGCGTCGGTCTCGGCGACGGCGACCCCGAATCCGCCGCGCTGCGACAGCGTCGCGAGGCGGACGCCCGCCAGCGGCTTTCGACCCTTCGCGTCGACGACCGTGCCGTGCAGCATCGCCTGGCAGCCGAGCGACACCTGCACGGAGAGGACGTCCGGCGTGAACCACCGGAAATGCGGCGGGAGCCCGCGGGACTCCGCGACCACGAGCACGGCGTGCGGGTCGACGTCGTCGAACGCGAACCACCCGTCTTCGTCCGTCACGGCGCGTGCGACGCGCACGCCCCACGGCTCGTCGGCGTTCGTGCGCAGCAGCGACACGACCGCGCCGCTCACGGCGTGTTTGCCTTCGGAGTCGACGCTCCCTTCGAGCCGCCGCGACGGCCCGAGCGTGAGCGTGATCTCGGGCGGGTCGCGGTCGGCCGACGGGCGGATCGGATCGGACGCGTCGGGCGCGCGACCCTTCGCGAGGCCGACGGCGACCCAGGCGCCGGTCGGAGGCGCGAGCATTTCGAAGCGGCCGTCGGGAGCGGTCGTCGCGGTCGCTATCGGCGGCCGGTAGCGGATCAGCTCGAGCGTCGGCGCGACGTCCTCCGCGTCGAGCAATCGGAGCGCGGGCTCGAGACGCACCGTCCCGCCGGCGACCGGCGCGCCGGTCTCGAGGACGAGGCGTCCCCGGATCGGGACGCCGCGCACAAGCGCGAAGTCGGGAAGGTCGACGCGACCCTTGGGAGGGAGATCGAAGAGGGCGGACACGACCGCGGCGTACTGCGGCGCGATCGCCCGTACGGCGGCGTCGCGAAGAGGCTTCGCCGTCTCGAGGACGAAGCGGCCTTCGGCGTCGCAGGACGCCTCTTTGACGACGGCGCCGGCGCCGTCGAACAACGCGACCGTCGCGCCGACGACCGCGGCGCCGCTCGCCGCCGAAACGACCCTTCCGGCGATCGTCGGAGGACCCGTCGGCGCCGGCGCCGGTTTCGACGCGGAAGGACGTCCTGCGGCGGCGCCGCCCTCGACCGGCGCCGCGCTCTCGGGGCCGCGCGGGACCGACGGAGCGGGCGCCTGCGCCGGAGTCGGCGGCTTCGTCGCCGCCGCGGTCGCGGATCTTTCGTCGCCGCCGTTCTTGCCGCACCCCGCGGCGCACGCCGCGACGAGCGCCAGCGTCCTTCCCAACGTTCCCGACGTGATTCGCATGACCGCTCCGGGGACGAGCGCGCCTGTGCGCTCGAAGTCCGGAGTGTACTGACGCCTCGGACGGCCGCCGCGCAAAATGCCGGCGCGCGGTCAGCGCGCCGACGGCGCCGACGGCGTCAGGTCGTAGGGGTCGCGGAGACGCTGACGGAGGCGTTCGAAACGGGCGCGGCGCGCGGCGTCTCCGGGTCCCGCGCCGACGCGCTCCTCCATCTCGAAATGCAGCGTCTTGAAGGTGGTCGGCACGGCGCCCGCCGCCTGCATGCGCCGGAGGGCCGGCCCGACGTTTCCTTCGAGGGAGAAGATCGCGTCTTCGACGAGGAACGTCTCGAAGCCGAGGTCGAGCAGCCCGAGCACGGTCTGCAGGACGCACACGTCGGTTTCGCAGCCGACGACCGCGATCTGGCGCCGTCCGAGCGCGCGGAGGGCCGCGGCGATCTCGGGCTCCCGGGTCGCGTCGAACGTCGACTTGACGAAGACCGGCGACCCTTCCGGAAGCGCCGCGACCACGCGGTCGACGGAACGCGGTTCGCCGCGGCGGACGCGCTCCACGGTCGCGACGACGGGGACGCCCCGGAGGTCGGCGCGAAGCAGCAGCTGCTCGATCCGCTCGAGGACCGGCGCCGCCGGCCCCGCCATCGCGTCGACGAACTGCGGTTGGACGTCGACGACGAGGACGGCGAGGTCGTCGGCGCGCACTCTCGGCGGCGCCCCCGGCGCGGGACGCGCGTCCGCGGGCGACGACTCGGCGCGGGGTTCCTGAACTCCGGAAACGGCGGCGCCGAGCGCCGCGACGGCGATCCACGCGAAGGGACGATGCATCGGCGGAGCGTACCGGGCGCGCCGCCGCGCCGCGCGCTCCGCATCCCGTTCAGCTCTTGCCGAGAACGATGCGGACGCCGACGGCGCCGGGCGCGACGTTCCCGACGGAGCCCCAATGGTCGTTGCGGGCGCCGTCGCCGCCGCCGGTCGCGTCGACCGATCCGGCGGGAACCGGAACGGGCGCGACGGGCGGCGACTCCCCGTCGTCGGGCGCTTCGGTCAGCGTCGACGGCTCGCCCATGCGGTGGGCGGTGAGGCGATAGCGATGTTCCGGATGTACGGGCGCCAGGCGAAAGACGCCGCGCTCGTCGGCGACCGCCGACGCGTGGTCGAACGGCGAAAAGAAGATCTCGTCCGGCGGCTCGGCCGCGGGCCCACGATCGCCGTCGTCCCGCGCGGAATGGACGTTGGCGCCGGCGACCGGCGCGCCCTCGGAGTCCACGACCACGCCGGCGACGACGCCCGGCGCGAGCAGGCGGACGTCGTGCGCGACGACCTTCGACGTCTCCACGTTCACCGTCGCGTCCGCCCGCGCGAGGTAGAAAACCGCCTCGCTTCCGTTGACGCCCAGACGTATGACGCGGGGTCGCGACTCGGCGTCGGCCGGCTCTTTGGCCGCCTCGGCCTCCTCGCTCCATCGGGAAAGCGTCTCCCAGGCGATCGACAGGGCGACCTCTCCGCTCCGCAGATGGTCGAAGCGGTAGCGCCCTTCGGCGTCGGCGGTCGCGCGCCCCCCGGCCTCGCCGTCGTCGAAGACGAAATCGGGCTTCGCCTGGCCCTTCGGGCGCGCGACGAGGACGACGCCCGCCGCGGGGCGGCCGTCGGGATACAGGATGCGGCCCGCGATCCCGCCGCCCTTGGAGAGCATGAGCTTCAGGCCGTCGGGCGGAGGCGCCTTGGCGTCGAACCGGATTTCGGCGCCCGCCGGATAGTCCGGGTGCGTCGCTTCGACCACCACCGTCCGCGGGGGAAGGCCGCGCAACGTGAACCGCCCCGCGCCGTCGGCGCCCGCCGCGCCGTGCGGCGCATCGTCGCCCATCCACGGCGTTCGCGGCCCGTCGAGCCTCCAGCGGATCGCCGCGCGCGCCGCCGCGCGACCGTCGTCGCCGGTCGCGACGCCCGCCACGTCCGCGCCGCGCGCCAGCCGCACCACCAGATCGGCGAGGGGCCGGTCGGCGCGCGCTTCGTGACGCGGACGGTCGGCCCCGGGGGGCGCCTCGAACGAGGCGAGGTCGTCGGCGTCGACGACCTCCGACGCGGAGGCGTCGGCCTTCGACGCCGCGTCGAACCAACCGTCCTTCTTCGCCCTCAGCGTGAAGGCGCCCTCGGGCAGACCCGTCAGTTGAAAGGCGCCGTCTTCGCCGGTCGTCGCCGTCGCCGCGGGCTTCGCCCGCCCGAAGATTCCTTCGTTCGGCAGCGCTTCGACGGTCGCCCCCGCGATCGGCGCGCCGTCGCGGTCGTCGACGACGCGCCCGGACGCGACCGCGCCGCCCGACAGGCCGACGTCTTTCACGATGTCGGCGCCGGCGACGACGTTCTTCAACGGGATGCCGGCGTCGCCGAACCACCCGGCTTCGTCGTCTCCGTCGCCCCGTTTCATCGCGTAACCCGCCTTCGAGACGGAGAGCATGCCCTCGTCGCACGCGGCGATCTGCAACTCGTAGCGGCCGTCGGCGCCGGTTCGCGTCCAGTTGACGCGACCTTCCTCGGTCATCGCGAAGGCGAAGACGACGGCGTCGGGGATCGGCGAGCGGTCCTTGCGGTCGTACACGAGACCCTTGACCGTCGCGCCGCGCGTAAAGGTGACGACGACGGAGGTCTCGTGAGGCTCGAGCCGGCGGCCGGACGCGCCGTAGCCGTCCGCGCGCGCGAGCAGCATGCCGCCCTCGGGCGACGCCCCGTCCGCCTGGAACTTCCCCGCGGCGTCCGTGCGCACGAGGGCGCACCGCGCCGTCGGGCCCGCGGGGCCGCCGGCGCCGTTGAACACCACGACCTGCGCGCCCCGGATCGGGACGCCGCCGTCGGCGACCACCGTGCCTTCGATGCGGCGCCCCGCGGGTAACCGCACCTCCACCGTCGGCGGATCCCAGTCCTGCCGCAGCTCGAACGTCTTCGACGTCTGCGGCGCGCGGCCGGGCGCCGATCCCTGCACGACGAACGACCCGTTCGCCGGCGCGACGCACTCGAAGGCGCCGTCGGCGCCCGACACGGCCGCGGCGAGCGGCGGCTTGTCGGCGAACATGCCTTCGAAGACGGACACGTCGAAACTGAACGGATCCGACGCGCGGTCGAGCCGGAGCGCGCCGCCGGCGATCGGGTCGCCGGCGTCGGTGAGGAGACGCCCGCGGACGAGCAACCCGACCTCGAGCAGGAGGTCGGGGCGATCGACCGCGCCTTCGACGGGCACGTCGAACGGATCGGAGAAGGTCTGGGCGCGGCCGGGCGCGGTCGCGCGGACGACGGCGCCGCGGCTCGGCGGCGAGCCGGCGAGCAGATACCGGCCCGCGGCGTCGGTCGTCGCTTCGAGGGTGAAGGCGCCG
>DASPNK010000106.1:0-3303 GCA_035626575.1 Planctomycetota bacterium
GCCGCGCGCTGCGCGTGCGACGGTCCTGCGCTCCTTCGCGCGCCTTGGAAGGTCGGTGAGCGCCGCCGAACCGGACGCCGTTCGGAGCGCAGTTTCGCCGCACGCGCCGCGCGCGGCGATGTTGCAGTGATCGTCGACGAGGCCTGCGACGATCGACGCCGCGATCAGGAGCGCAGGTTCGCGCACGCGCGCAGCGCGTGACGAACCTGCTTCGCCGATCCTCAGAGATCGAGCAGGCGGCAGCCCGACGTCTGCGGCGTCACCTGGATCAGGGCGTACCCGACTACCTCGAGCGAGATCGCCTCGACCGGGATCTGGACCGGGCTCGGGCACTGGCCCGACGTCGGGATCGTGATCGAGTACGCGCCGGTCGCGTCGGCCAGGACGTGGAACGGAGCGGCGCCGAGGGGGAACTGCAGCTGCGACAGCGGCGAGCCGGCGGCGAGGTCGGCGTTGATGCCGAAGAGGATGCCGGAGCCCGTCGGGTTCGAGCACGTCAGCGCGATGAGGTTGAACAGCTCGGCGTTCGGGCTCGCGCCGGTCACGGTCATGGTGATCGGGCCGCCGCAGGGCTGCGTGATGTCGATGCGGAAGGGCGCGACACAGCTGTTGAAGGTTCCGGGCGTCGGGTTCATCTGAGTGAACAACGAGACGTCGAGCGCATTCGGCATTCCGTCGGCACACCGACCGACGCTCTTCGCCGCGCTGACCGTGCTGTCGCCCTCGTCGATCTGCTGTTGACCGGGAAGCAGCGCCGCGAGCAGAACACCCGCCGAAGGATCGTTGGTGCCGTAAACGAGCGCGTCGACGAGCACGCCGCCCGGCGGAATCGTCGCCACCGGCGTGTTGTTCGGGAAAGCCGCGGCCGACGTCCCAAAGTACAGCGCGACGCCGTCCTGCCCGTTCTGCAGCAGGTTGCCGTTGAAGGTCTGGGAAGGCGCCGGAACGACTCCGGCGTTGCCGATCACGTAGAACCCGTTGGCGTCCGACGTGCCGGTCAGATCCATCGCGAAGTAGGACTGATTGTTGGCGCCGTTGTAGAACACCACCGTGTACCCGGCGAGCGACTGGTTGCCGATGCCGGTGTAGAACTCGACGAATTCCAGCGCGTCCGTGCCGGGCGTGTCGGAATCGAGCTCGTTGATGGTGATGAAGCCGAGCTGGGCGACGGACGTCGCGGCGACCAGCGCGAGGACCGCGAAGGCGCGGAAGAAGGGCGTGAGGCTCTTCATGGAGCGGGACTCCTGTACAGGCTTTCCTGGGGGGACGAACGGCGGGCCGGCGTCGACCGCACGGCGACGCGAGGACGTTACCGGTCGCATTCCGCCGCGCCCAAGGTGCGGCCTGCGGAGTTTCGAAGAAGAAACCTCGACGAAACGACCTCTTTGCCGCGTCGACCGCTGCGCGCCGCGCTCGCGGTCGCGACGTCCGCCTCGGCTGGGCCGCGTCGAGAGGCACGGTTATCGTCCGGCCCTTACGAGAGGGCGTCGGGCGCCGGACGACGCCCGTCTTCGCTCCCGCATGCAACGCGACGACCTCTTCATCGACCCGCGCGGCGGCAACGCCCCGCGGATGCGGGACTTGGGCCTGCGCTTCGTCGACGCCCTGATCGACGCGCTTTCGACCGCCGGAAGCCGCCGCCCGCTGGAGATCCCGCCGCCGCGCCCCTTCCCGGACGCCGCGACGCTGCCGCGCGACGCGGTCGGCGTCGACCGCCTGCTCGAGGACTTCCGAGAGCTGATCGTCCCGGGCGCGATGAACGCCGCGCACCCCGGTTACGTCGGCCACATGGACACCCTTGCGGCGGCGGTCCCGATCTTCGCCGAGCTGCTCGCCGCGGGCCTCAACAACAATCCGCTCTTCTTCGAGCAGTCGCCGACGCTCACGCGGCTCGAGATCGAGCTGACGCGCGGGTTCGCCGCGCTGTTCGGGCTGGGAGACGCCTCGGGCGGGTCCCTCACCACCGCGGGCACCGTGGCCAACCTCACCGCGATGTGCGCCGCCGCGCGACGCGCGCGGCCCGACCTCGCGGAACAGGGGTTCGAAGCCGGCCCGCCGCCGGCGGCGTTCGTCTCCGAGCTGGCGCACCTCTCGTTCGAAAAAGCGGCGACGCTGATGGGGCTCGGCCGCCGGCGTCTCTACCGCGTGGCGACCGACGAGCGTCGCCGGCTCGACCCGGCCGCGCTGGAGCGCGCGATCGCCGACGCCCGCGCGCGGGGCGAGAAGCCGTTTTTCGTCGGCGCGACCGCGGGAACGACCGTCGCGGGCGACATCGACCCGCTGCCGGAGATCGCGGAGATCGCCGCCCGCGAAGGCCTGTGGTTCCACGTCGACGCCGCCTACGGCGGCACGCTCGCGCTCTCGGAGAACGCCCGCGGCAAGCTCCGCGGCGTCGAGCGCGCCGATTCGGTGACGTTCAATCCTCAGAAGTGGATGTACGTGCCGAAGGCGTGCGCCATGATCCTCTTCCGCGACCTCCAGGAGGCGCGCACGCTCCTGCGCACGCCCGCCCCCTACGCGCCGGCGCGCTCGGACCTCGACGTGAACCTCGGCGACCACGCCGTCCAAGGCACCCGCCACGCCGACGCGCTCAAGCTCTGGATGGGCGTCCGCGCCGTCGGGCTCAAGCGGTTCGGCGAGATGGTCGACGCCCAGCTCGCCCAGGCGCGGCGCCTCGCCCGGCGCATCGCCGCCGACCCGGCTCTGGAGCTGATCAACGATCCGCCCGAGACGAACATCGTCGTTTTCGGCGTCCGCGGCGGGCGGGACCACGCCGGCCGGGGCAACGTGCGGGCGCAGGAGGCCGTCGCCGCCCGGGGGCGCGCGTGGATCTCCTGCCCCCAGTTCCGCGGCACGCGTGTCCTCCGGGCGCTGATGCTCAACCCGTATACCGACGACGCCGTGCTGGACGCGCTTCTCGAAGACGTGCGCGCGGCGGCGCCGGGCGTCGGCGTCTGACCCCGTCAGTTGCGCGGGCGCCGCGACCGGAGGGCGGTCGCGCGCGGCCGGGTGAAACATCCGCCGTCGTCGTGAGTTTGAGGGATCGGCCCCGTGCGGAACGCCCGGAGTCCGCGTCCGACCGCCGCCGTCGAGAGAGATCCATGAGCACGATGCGCCAGAGGCTCGCTGTGGTCGCCGCCGTTTCCATCCTCGCCTCGGTCGCGCCCGCCCAGGGGCGCACCGAAGTGCGGTTCGCCAAGTCGTACGACGCGGCCTTCACGCAGGCGAAGGCGGAAAGCAAGCCGATCCTCTTCTGCATCATGAAGGACGCCGAGATCGGCTGCTCCCGCATGCTGGAAGGCG
>DASPNK010000107.1:0-3124 GCA_035626575.1 Planctomycetota bacterium
CACGCTCGATCGTGTTCTGCAGCTCCCGGATGTTCCCCGGCCAGTGGTAGCGACGCAGCGCGCGCAACGCCGTCGGCTCGATGCGTTTGGGCGCGCCGCCCCCGGTTTTCTCGGCGATCTGCGCGAGGAAGTGGGAGACGAGCGGCTCCACGTCCTCCGGGCGGTCGCGGAGCGGCGGCATGTGGACCGCGACGACGTTGAGGCGGAAAAAGAGGTCCTCGCGGAAGCGGCCTTCCGAGGCCATCCGTCGGAGGTCGCGGTTGGTGGCCGAGATCAGCCGGACGTCCACCATGACGCTCTCGCGGGCGCCGACGGGGCGGATCTCGCCGTCCTGCAGGACGCGCATGAGCTTCGCCTGCATGCCCATCGACATTTCGCCGATCTCGTCGAGGAAGATCGTGCCGTGGTCCGCCTGCTGGAAGAGGCCGACCTTGTCGCCCTGCGCCCCGGTGAAGGCGCCGCGCTTGTATCCGAACAACTCGCTCTCGAGGAGCGTCTCGGGGATCGCGGCGCAGTTCTCGCGGACGAAGGCGTTGTGCTTCCGCCGGCTGTTCTCATGCAGCGCGCGGGCGATCAGCTCCTTGCCCGTCCCGCTCTCCCCGGTGATGAGGACCGGGAGATCCGACTCCACCACGCGGTCGAGCATGGTGAGGATCGCGATGAGCGCCGGGCTGTCGCCGATGATGCGCGAGTAGTCGTACTTGAGGCCCTGACGCGTGCGCGGCGCGGCCGGGACCACCGGATCCTCGCGCGCCTCCACCAGCCGCGCGTGAAGCTGCTGCGCCTCGTTCTCCAGCGTCTTGGTGCGCTCGGCGAGGGCCTCGGCGGCGGCGAAGAGCCGCGCGTTCTCCAGCGCGATGACGGCCTGGTCGGCGAAGGTCTCGATCATCCGCTTCTCGCGCTCGCCGTAGAGCCCGTCCTTGAAGCGGTTGTCGAGGTAGAGGACGCCCATCACGTCGCCGCGGCGCTTGAGCGGCACGCACATGATCGAGCGCAGCTTCAGCTGGTTGACCGAGGCGTACGCCTGGAAGCGTTCGTCCTGCTGGGCGTCGACGGCGACCGTCGTCTCGCCCGACGCGGCGACCTGTTCGGCGATGCCGTGGGAGATCTTGTTCTCGCCGCCGCGGATCGACTCGTGGTCGAAGTTGCGGGCGACGCGCACCTCCCACGCGTCGTCCTCCGAACGCATCAGCAGGAACCCGCGCTCCGACTTGGTCAGCTCGATGGCGGAATCGAGGATCAGCGCCAGGAGCTTCTGGATGTCGAGCGTCGAGTTCAGGGCGCGCGTGATGTCGACCACGCGCTCCGACTCCCGCGTGGCGCCGAACACCGGCAGCCCGAACACGTTCACCGCCACCGCGGCCAACGCGTTCTCCAGCTCCTCGGCCGCGCGCTCCTCGCCGTAGAGCTTGCGGTATTCGACGCAGAGCGCCTGAAGGCGGTCCCTGAGCTGCGCCGCGCCGCTCGGCGCCGTGCGCGCCACGATGGCGACCTGCGCCTCCGCCGCCTCTTCGCCTTCGGCCGTCGGTTCGGACGGCGCTTCGGGGGGCGCGGTCTGGAACCACAAGGTCACCGGCCCGATTTCGAGCCGGTCGCCGGGGTTGAGGCTGCGCCGGCTGACGTAGGCGCCGTTCACGCGCGTGCCGTTCTGCGAATCGAGGTCGACGACCTTCGCCGGGCCGTCGCCGCCGATCTCGATGCGGCAGTGCCGCATCGACACGAAGCGGGAGCCGATGCGCAGGTCGTTGTCCTCTCCGCGCCCGACCGCGACGGCGTCGGAGGCGAAGCTGAAGACCTGGCGTTTTCCCCGGTGATCGGCGATGAGCTGGATCATCTCGCGCGCGGAAACGTAGCACGCGGCGCGCGAACGGCGATGTTCGGCGCGGTCGGGGGCGCGCCCGCGCCGCGCCGTGCGCGTCAGAAGACGACGTCGTCTTCGGGGCCCGCGTCGAGCGCTTCGAGCTTGCAGTAGCCGAGGATGAAGCGCCGCTCGGCGCCGTCCTCGAAACGCACGCACACCGTGGCGTCGAGGCCGCGGGCGCGGCTCCTGACGTCGACGACGGTCCCGCGCCCGTACTCGGCGTGGCGTACGGCGGAGCCGCGTCTGAGATGCAGCAGCGGATCGTCGGCGTCGGGCTCGAACCGGACGTCGCGACCCGGCTGCGGCGGTCGATCGGCGGTCGCGCCGCCGCCGAGCCACTCCACGCCGTCGCGCGGAAGATCCCTCAGGAAGCGCGACGGAACCGAAGGCTGCGACGTGCCGAACTTCGTGCGTCGGTTGCAGAAGGTGAGGACGAGTCGGCGCCGCGCGCGCGTGCAGGCGACGTGCAGGAGGCGGCGCTCCTCCTCGAGCCCTCCGGGGTCGCCGGCCGTCATCTGGTGGGGGAAGAGATCGTCCTCCGCGCCGATCAGGACGACCGAATCGAATTCCAGCCCCTTCGACGCGTGGACGGTGAGCAGCGTGACGGGGTCGGCGAACGCGTCGCGCCGTTCCCGCTCGCCCATCAGCGCCGTCTGCTGCAGGAAGCCGGCGAGGTCGCCGCCGAGATCGTCCTGAAATTCGCGGGCGAGGCCCCGCAGCTGGTCGAGGTTGCGCTGCGGGTCCAGCGCGCGGCCCTTCGCCGCCTTTCCTTCCCACCAGGCGAGGTAGCCGGTCGCGGCGAGGACCTCGTCGACGAGGTCGCCGACCCGGGCGACGGGGAACGCCTGCAGCCGTTCCATGAGTTCGGCGAACCGTTTCAGCGCCTCCGTCGCGCGCTTCGGCAGGGAAGGGGGCCAGTCGCGGGCCAGCACCGCTTCGAGCGGCGGGCGCCCCGCGGCCCGGGCGTGCGCGAGGACGGCCTCTTCCGTCTTCGCGCCGAGTCCGCGCGTCGGCACGTTGAAGATGCGGAGCAGCGCTTCGGCGTCGCGCGGGTTCGCGAGCACCCGGAGGTATGCGACGACGTCTTTGACCTCGGTGCGTCCGAAGAACTCGGGACCGCCGAGCACGCGGTAGGGGATGCCGCGCGCCACGAGCGCCCGTTCGACCTGCAGCGAAAGGGCGTTGACGCGGAACATCACCGCCTGCGACGCGCGCGGGTAGCCCTCCGCCTCCCACTCCGAGACGGCGTCGGCGATCGCGTCG
>DASPNK010000108.1:0-10919 GCA_035626575.1 Planctomycetota bacterium
GACCGCGCCGAGGACGCGGAGGCGCGCGTCGCGCGCCGCCTTCGGCGCGAGCCCGAAGATCGCCTGGACAATGACCGCGATCACCACCGGCTTGACGCCGTAAAGGAGCTTCGGCGCCGCGGGCGTCGAGCCGTACGTCACGTACGCCCACGCGAGCGCGCCGACGATCGCCGTCGCCGGCAGGATGAAGCAGGCCCCGGCGACGAGAAGCCCCGCCGCGCCCGCCCGCTCCCGACCGATATGGATCGCCATCTCGGTCGAATTCGGCCCCGGAATCAGGTTCACGGCGCCGAGGAGATCGAGGAACCGCTCGGGCGTCAGCCACCGCCGCCGCCGTACGACCTCGTCCTCCATGATCGCGAGGTGCGCCGCGGGACCTCCGAACGCCGTCGCGCCGAGCCGGAGGAAGAGGAGCGCGAGCTCTCCGAGCGTCGTGCGCCGACCCGGCGGCGACGCCGCGGCCGGCGGCGCGTGGTCGGCGTGGTCGGTCCCGCCCATCGCGCCGCACTCTACGCGGCCGCCGGCGCGGCGCTGCGGCGCGCGTCACAACCTCCGGTAGAAGTCTTCCGAGCTCTCGAGGTTCTGCAGATAGGCGTGGAACTTCGACCGCTCTTCCTCGCCGATGGCGCGCGCGGCGTCGCCGGCGCCGAGGAGACGTTCGCCGAGCCACGGCGGCAGCCAGGCCGACGCGAGAAGGTCTTTGCCCTCGGCCTCGCCTTCGACGACGAGAAGCCCCGCTTCGCGCAGCTTGCCCGCCGCGCCGATCAGGGCGCGACGCTTGAGCAGATCCTCTTCGCCGCGCGCCACGAGCCGGAGCAACTCGCCGAGCTCGATGGTCGCGCGGGCGGCGTAGAACTCCTGCAGCAGCAGCGTGACGAGGATCAGTTCTTCGTCGGCGGTGAGCCGGTGCTGATGACGCAGCTCGACGATCGGAAGGCGGACCGCTTCCGAGGTGGCCTCCTCCCGCGCGCGGAGCAGCGCCGCCTGCACGTCGAAAAGGCGTCCCAGCTCGTCGGCGGGCCGCTCCTCGTCGGAGAAGACCTCCGCCCAGCCGCTTAACGGGAAGAGCTTCGCCGCCCGGCGCTTCGCCAGTTCGGTGAGCGCGCGGTACGCGAGAAGGTGGTCCGACCACGAAGCGAAGGGCGTGGGGCGCCGCGACTCGGACGCGTTCGGGTCGAACACCAGCCCGTGGAAGGCGCGGTAGAGGAGCTTGAAGACCTCGTCGTTGAGGCGGAACCCGGCGTCGAACACGTGCTCCGGCGCGTATGCGTCGGTATGCACGAAGCCGCCGGAGACGAGCCGGCCGTCGGGATGCAGCACGCGCGCCCTTCCGGCGAGATCGTCCCGCGCCGGTCGCGACGACACCCACTCGAGCAGGTCGCGGCCCTGGATGGGCGGTTGCGGCTTGCGGAGGCGGCGGACGAAGAGGGCGAGGATCAGAAGCCGTTCGTCGCGGTCGAGCGACGCGGCTTCGGAGAGGCCGAGGAGGGCCGAGCGGAACGAGTCGCCCGGTCGCGAGACCGCCCCTCGCAGGCGGCGGAGCAGCTTGAGCCGCCGCGCGCCGACGCGGCGGCGCTCGGAAGAGCGCTTGAGGAGGCGCAGCCGGGCCGTCAGTTCCTCCGCCTCGGACATGAGGTCGAGCAGGATTCTCGCGTTCAGCCGGCCGCGGGATGACATGGGGGCGGTACCTCCGACGGGAAGACGCGTTCGCAGGTCCTGCGTCCGACGACGGATCAGGACTCTCGACCTGCTCTTTATCTACGACCGAACGTCAGGCCGGGTCGAACGACCTCCTCGCATCGCTTTCCACGGCCGAAGTCCACGACGGTATCCATCGGCCCACCATGGGTTTGGGAGACAGGTCGCGTCCGTCGGCCGCGGGCGGACGCGGCCGGATTTTCCACGCCGAAAAGGCACGGCGACTGTCGGGTCATAGAGCGGTCGGCCGGTTTTTTGAACCGGGGGCGCCGGGGGATGCCGTCGCCCGCCAACCGAAGACTCCGCCTGCTGTTACGGTCGACTCCGCCGAGGGTGCGGCTCGTCCGGCCGGCTCCGTCGGCGGCGGCCCGCAGGGAGGCGCGCCGGCGGCCGCCGCGGTAAGGTCCGCGCCTTCCGGCGCTCCCCGCGGCGCATCCGGCGAAGAAGGGTCGACCGTGTCGCATGCGCCCGCGTCCCGTCCTGACGACGGACCGCTCAACCGGCTCGCCGCCGAGAAGAGCCCATACCTCCTCCAGCACGCCCGCAACCCGGTCGACTGGCACGCCTGGAACCCCGAGACGCTCGAGAAGGCGAAGCGGGAGGACAAGCCGATCTTCCTGAGCATCGGGTACTCGACGTGCCATTGGTGCCACGTGATGGAGCACGAGTCGTTCGAGGACGCCGCAACCGCGCGCGCCCTGAACGAGCTGTTCGTCAACGTGAAGGTCGACCGCGAAGAGCGCCCCGACGTCGATCAGATCTACATGCAGGCGGTGATGGCGCTCCACGGACAGGGCGGCTGGCCCCTCTCGGTGTGGCTGACCCCCGACCTGAAGCCCTTCTACGGCGGCACCTATTTCCCGAAGGAGCCGCGCTACGGCCGGCCCGGGTTCGTCGACCTCTGCCGCACGCTGCACGACCTTTTCCGCAAGCGCCGGCAGGACGTGGAGCAGCAGGCCGAGCAGGCGGCGACGTGGTTGTCGCGTCGCGGAGGCCGGGGCGTCGCGGCTTCGGCCGGGAACGTCGAAACGCTCCCCGACGCCGCCGTGCGCGGCCTGCTGAACGAGTTCGACTCCGAGCACGGCGGCTTCGGCGACGCGCCGAAGTTCCCCCGCCCGTCGACCCTCTTCCTGCTCGCGCACGAGGTCGCGCGCCGCGACCACGTCGGCGCGCGCCGCGCGCTCGAGACGACCCTCGACCACATGTGGCGCGGCGGCATCTACGACCACGTGGGCGGCGGCTTCGCGCGCTACTCGGTCGACGCGCGTTGGCTGGTCCCGCACTTCGAAAAGATGCTCTACGACAACGCGCAGCTCATCGAGGCTTACCTCGACGGGGCCGGGCTGCTCGGACGGAGCGATTTCGCGGTGGTCGCGAAGGACGTCGCCGCCTGGACCGCGCGCGAGATGACGTCGCCTCAGGGCGGCTTCTACTCCGCGCAGGACGCGGACAGCGAAGGCGAAGAAGGGAAGTTCTACGTCTTCACGCCCGACGAGCTGCGCGAAGCCCTCGGCGCCGACGCCGACCGCGCCATCCGCCTCTTCGCGGCGACGGCCCTCGGCAACTTCGAGGGCGCGAACATCCTCCACTGGCCGCGGCCGATCGCGGAGACGGCGGCGGAGGAGAACCTCGCCGAAGCCGAGCTGCGCCGCTGGTGGGCGACCGCGCGGAAAAAGCTCTACGCCTGGCGCGAGAAGCGCGTCCGGCCCGGCCTGGACGACAAGACCCTCGCGTCGTGGAACGGGATGATGATCGGCGCTCTCGCGCGGCTCGGCGCGTGGACGCAGGACGCGTCGATCCTCGGCGCCGCGCGCGCCGCCGCCGAGTTCGCCTGGCGCGAGCTGTGGCGCCCGGAGTCGCGCACGCTGCTCCGCCGCTGGCGCGAAGGCGACGCGCGCTATGACGGATCGCTCGACGACTACGCTTTCCTCGCGCTCGGCTACGTCGCGCTCTTCTCCGCCGACGGCGACCCCGAATGGCTCGAGCGCGCCGAGACGCTGCGCGCGCGCGCCGACGCTCTCTTCGCCGATCCCGAAGGCGGGTATTTCTTCGCCGCGCCGAGCCCCGATCTCGTCGCGCGCATGAAGGAGGTCTACGACGGCGCCATGCCGTCGGCGAACTCGGCGATGGCGCTGCTCGGCGCCCGCCTCGGCGCCGTGCGCATCGACGAGGAGCTGCGGATGAAGTCGCTCGACGTCGCCCGCGCCTTCGCCGACGAGGTCCTGCGCATCCCGCACGGCTACCCGTTCCTCGCGGCCGCCGTCCTCGAAGCCGCCGAGCCGCCGCGTCAGCTCTTCGTCGTCGGCGCCGCCGACGACGCCGCTTTCCGCGACCTTCTCTCCCGCGCCCACCGCGCCCCGATGCCGGGCCGCGTGATCATCCCGGTGACCGACTCGCGCCGCGCCGCGCTGGAGAAGCTCGGCGTGCCGCTCCACGGCAAGTCGCCGGCCGCGGACGGAAGCCCCGTCGCCTACCTCTGCGAGGAGCTCTCCTGCCGCGAGTGGCCGTAGCGCGGAGGCGCGGGGCGTCGCCGCCCCGAGTTACGGCGCCAGAAGCGCCCGCACCGACGCGCGGACGAGGCCGCCGGACCACGCGAGCACGAGCGCGGCCCCGAGCAGCCCCACGGTCGGGTCGAGGAAGGCCCAGCCGAGGTAGCGGCCCGCGGTCAGCGCCGCGATCGCCAGCACGCTGGTGAGCGCGTCGGCCGCGACGTGGGCGATGGCCGCGCGCTGGTTGTGGTCGTGGCGCGCATGGCGTTCGCGCACGCGGTCGCGGAGGCGCCCGCGGGATTCGGCGTCCGGCGCGTGCGCGTCGTCGGCGTGGTCATGGCCATGCCCCTCGTCGCCGTCGGCGCGGTGGAGGACGATCGCGCTCCAGAGGTTGACGAGGAGGCCGACGACGGCGACGCCCAGCGACGGTCCGAAGTCGACGGGGACCGGGTGCTGAAGGCGATCGACGCTCTGCACGGCCATCAGAACCGCGAAGAACGCGAGGAGCAGCGCGGACGTGTATCCGCCCAGCGCGTGCAGGCGGCGGGTCTCGAGCGCGGCGCCGCGGGCCGTCGAGCGGCGGCCGACGGCGTAGACCAGCCAGGCGAGGAACATCGCCGCGGCGTGCGACGACATGTGCCAGCCGTCGGCGACCAGCGCCATCGAGCCGCCCGCGTACCCCGCGACCAGCTCGACCGCCATCGTCCCGAGCGTCACGAAGAACACGAACCGCGCGGCGCGCTCCCGGGCGACCGTCATGCGGGCGGACGGTAGCGCCGGACCGCGATCCCGTCGGCCCTGCGGGCCCGGGGACGGCGGGGGGCCGCCGCGGCGGTAACCTGCCGGCGATGCGACGGACGCCGACGGCCCTCGCGGCGTGGGCCCTTCTCGCCGCGTGCACCAGCGATCTCGCGCCGCGACGGGACCCCGACGTCCCGGAGCAGGTGCGGATCGCTTTCGGAGAGGACCCGCGTACCACGATGCGCGTGGCGTGGTGCGTCGACAGCCGGCCGACGGCGCCGCGGCTGCGCGATCCCGGCGTCGTCGTCCGGCGCGTCGACGCCCCCGCCGCGACGGAGCGGCGCGTCGACGGCGAGCGCCGCTTCTACCCGCAGGAGACCTTCGCGCCGTGGGAGGCCACGCTGGCAGGGCTCGCGCCCGGCGCCCTCTACGAGTACCGCGTCGAAGGCGCTCACGGAGCGACCGGATGGTCGCGCTTCCGCACCGCGCCCGCGGGGCCGGAGCCGTTCACCTTCGTCGCGTTCGGCGACCACGGCGTGAGCGCGGCCTCGGAACGCCTCGCCGCCCGCGTCGCGGAGGAGGCGCCGGCCTTCGTGCTTCTGCTCGGCGACCTGGCGTACGCCAACGGCGACCAGCGGATCTGGGACGCCTACGGGCGCATGCTCGACCCGTTCTTCCGCGGGACGCCGCTGATGGCCGCCGTCGGCAACCACGAGTACGAGACCTACGGCGGCGTCGACATCGGCACCGAGGCGTACCGGGCGCGGTTCGCGCTGCCCGGCGACGAACATGACTACGTCTTCGACTACGCGGGCGTCCGTTTCGTGGTGGTCGACGGGACGCAGGCCCTTCGGCCGTCCCATCTGGAGCGGCTCGACCGGACGCTCGCCGAAGCCCGCCGGGACGGCGTGCGGCGCTTGATCGTGGCCCAGCACTACCCGCACTTCGGGTCGGCCTCCGGACGCGGGTTGAACGTGCCCCTCCTTCAGGCTCAGGGACCCCTCTTCGAGCGGCACAGGGTCGACCTCGTCCTCAACGGGCACGACCACTTCTACGAGCGGACGTTCCCGATCCGGGGCGGACGCCCTTCGACCTCGGAACGGAGCGCCTATCGGACCGGGGAGGGCGCGATTCACGTCGTCGCGGGCGGCGGCGGCGCGAAGCTCTACGACTTTCAGCCGGGGTCCGCGCCCGCGTCGACCTGCGTCCGCGTGAAGTCGCACGGGTACCTTCGGGTCGCCGTCGCGTCCGACGGAGGTCTCGAGGCGACCGCCGTCGACCTCGACGGCGCGACGATCGACCGCTTCGTCCTCGCGCCGCCGTGACAAGCCCGGCGCGCGCCGCCGATCGCCCCGCGATCCGCGGAGCCCCGGTGATAAGCTCCGGCCGCTTTCCCCGGGGGCGCTCGTGTCCATAAGGCCGACGAACGCGTTGCTGACGGCGGGTGCGGTCCTCTTCACGCTCGCCGCCGCGTGGTTGTGTCGCAGCGAGACCGTCGAGCGCGCGGCGCCTCAGCCGCCGACGCCCGAGCCCGCGACGGCGCGCGTCCCGGAGACCGCGGCGGAGCGACCGGGCCTCGCCGCCCGCCCGGGCGTCGACCTCTCCGCGGGCGCCGCCGACGCCGACGCCTTCGACGACCCCGAAGCGGCCGACGCCTGGACCGACCCCGCGGTGCGGCCGCTCACCGTCACGGTCGTCGACCTCGAAGGCCGCCCGACGCCCGGCGTGCCGGTGCGCGTCGCCTCGGCGCGCCTCGACGGCCCCGTGCTCGCGACGCCGCGGACGACGCGTCGCGACGGCCGTGTGCGGATCCCCATCGACCTCGCGATGGACCGCGAAGGCGAGGTCGTCGTCGCCGCGCGCGTGCGCCCCGGCGCCGCCGCTTGGACCGCGGTCCGCGTCGACCTCTCGCGCGCCGCCGACGCCGTCCTCCGCCTCGACGCGGGCGCCGCGGCGACGCTGCGCCTCACGGCGCCGGACGGCGAGCCCTACGTCGGCCCGGCGCGCATCGGGCGCGTGATCGTCGACGACCCGCCGCCGGAGACCGGCGAGCGCGGCGCCCAGCTCACCGCCGCCTTCGGCGAAGCCGTGCCCCGCGCGGTGCGATGCGGGGACGGGTTCGTGCTTGCGGGGTTCGCTCCGGGCGAACGCGCGACGCTCGGCGTGCAGGCGCACGGCTACGAGCCCGTGTTCACGCCGATCCAGGCCCCGGAAGGCGGCGGTTCATGGCCGCTCGAAATCCGACTCGGGCGCCGCATGGCGGCGGTGATCGCGCTCGCCACGCCGCCGGCCGCGGAAGGTCCGTGGGCGTTCGGCCATCGCGAGATCGACCACGACCCCGAGGAGGTCCTCGTCGCGGCGGGCGCCGACGAAGCGCCGCTTCAGGCGTCGCCCGAGATCCGCCGCGACGTCGTCCCCGGCCGGCCGCACCGCCTCCGTATCGACGGATATCGCGGGGGCGTCGCCGAGGCGGCCGCGGAATTCGACGTGCCCGCGCTCGCCGCGGGCGAGGTCTTTCATGTGGGCGCGGTGACGCTCGCCCCGCTGGCGACGGTGCTCTCCGGGCGCGTCGCCGATCCGGAAGACCGCCCGGTCGCCGGCGCGGTCGTCGAGGCGCTTCCGCGCGGCGCCGGCCGGGAGTCCGTCGCCCACACCGACGCCGCGGGCGCGTTCCGCGTGCGGGGCCTTCCCGGTCGCGGCCCCTACGCGGTCGGCGCGCACGCTCCGGGACGCGTGTCGGCCCGTGCGGAAGACGTCCCTGAAGGGGCGACCGACGTGAAGCTGGTGCTGGAACCGGCGGGCGGCATCGAAGGTCGCGTGCAGTTGCCGGCGGGCGTCGACGCCGAGCGCGTGCGCGTCCGCGCGTTGCGCGCCGACCGCGCGCCGGCGGCCACGTCGCTGCGGGACGACGGCGGATTCCTGCTCGGCGATCTGCCGGGAGGCGTCTACGTCCTCGTGATCGACGGCCCGGGGTTGCGCACGCTGCGCGTCGCCGACGTCGTGGTCGCGCCGCCCGAAATCACCCGCGACGACCGCCTCGCGCGGCTTCGCCCGGATCCGGCGCCGCGCAGCGAGCCCTGAGCCCGCGCGCGGCGGCGGCGGTCAGAACGTGACCGTCGCGACGGGCGAGATCTGGACGATGCCCGCGCCGTTGTATTCGATGCCCACGCCTTCGAAGGAGAGTCCGACGAGCGCGAGCAGCGTCGGGGCCGGCACGGTCCATCCGAAGACGCCCGCGGCGTCCGTGGTGATGTGGAAAGGCGGCGTGCCGAGGGGCATCAGCGGCGTCAGCAGCCACGTCGTCCACGCGTCGGGGCAGAGGCCGACGAGCAGCGGGCCGCCGCACCCGACGGCGGGCGTGCCCGAAAGCAGGTTGAACACCGTCGCGCCCGGGTTGAAGCAGTAGTCGATCACCGTGCCGTCGCCCGTGCCGGCGCTGGAGCCCATCGCGAGCCGCGGCCCGGTGCAACCGGACGGCGGCCAGTTCTTGGCCTTGCCCTTGTAGCTGTTGCCCGCGGCGTCGTAGACGATCACCTCGCACCAGACGTTGTTCCCGCCGGTCGACCCGGGGAGGCTGTCGGATTGGCTGTCGCTCAGGTCGCCCGTTCCGATCGAGCCGGAGTCGGTCAACCCGTCGGTGAAGGTCTTGGCGATGCGGTAATCGCCCGGCTCGGCCGGGTGCTCCTGCGCGACGGCGGCGACCAGCGTGCTCGGCCCCATGTTCATCACCAGGACGCCCGGGTTGCCGCCGGGCGAGAGGGCCGGGGCCGTGATCACGAGGCTGTTGCCGAGAAGCGTCAGGTTGTCGAGATAGCCGGGGAACCCGGGAAACGGCGCGGCCGTGGACGCCGTGAACGCGCCGCCGATCGACGCCTGGCCCGCGAGCACGCGGTCGAACGCCGGATCGGTCACCAGCCGGTCGTACGGCGGGCTCGCGTTGTGGAACTTGACGGCGCTCACGCGCGGCGAGGCGCCTGCGACGAAGGAATAGGTCGACGTGCCGGGGAGCCCCGCGGTGTTGAAGGCGAGGGGCGCGCCGAGGTCGGGCACGGGGTGCGGCACGCCGGGCGGTGCGGCGTCGGCGAAAAGGAAGCCGTCGACGTGCGACATCTCCGGGTTCACGACGCCCGGCGAAGGGAGGAAGCCGTCGTCGAAGTCGATGTTCGTGTTCGAGTCGACGTACGTCCAGCGCGACACGTGGCCGCTTCCGTTGGCGAACAGGCCGGGGCCGGGGGCGGTTCCGAAGACGAAGGCGCTCGGCGGCGCGCAGCCGACGACGCCGAGGAGCGGAGGCACGACGAGGGCGTCGCTCGCGACGGTCGGCGCGCCGGGCATCGCGAGGCACACCTCCGTCGACGCTCCCGGTGCGCAGAACGCGGCCTGCGGGCCGGTGAAGAGCGCGGGCGCGATCACCACCTGGACGTTCGCGGGGATCGACGCCGAGGCGGGGAAGGGGAACTCCGCGATCAGCAGAACGGGCCCCGGGTAGCCCGTCGTCGGCGGAGGCGGCTGCGGAGCGGGCGGCGGCTGGACGTTGCCCCCCACGTGCAGCGTCGGCGGCTGCGCGGGCAGCGTGACCGTGAACGACGCGCCGTTCACCGTGGTCGTGATCGTCGCGCCGTTGAGGACGACCGGCGCCGGGTAGACGGGGTTGGCGATCTTGCGGTTGACCAGCTCGATGTAACTCGGCATGGCCGGCCCGGTCGGGGAGGTGATCGACGGCCCGTGCGCCGCTTCGCTGATGACCACGCCGGCGAGGCCGGCGGGACCCTGGGCCGCGAGAGGCCCGGCCAGCGCGACCGCCACGGCGAGGAGGGGACGGCGCCGACGGCAAAACCACATGGACGCGCTCCGATCGTCGGGGGACGAGCGGAAGAGTAGCCGTCGCCCTCGGGCGCCGCGAAAGAAATCGCCGAAGGCGCGCGGAGACGCGGGTCCACGCGCTTAAGATCGCTCCTCCGCGATGGCCTCCCCCGAGCCGACCGCGACGAACGACGCCGCCGGCGCGACCGGCGACGGCGGGCGTGCGCTCATGATCGAGATCGCCAAAGCCCAGGCGGGCGACCGCGACGCGCTCAACCGCCTCTTCGAGCGTCACGAGCCGCTCCTCCTGCGTTTCGCGCGCAAGAAGCTCGGCGCGCCGCTCCGCACGCTCGACG
This sequence comes from Planctomycetota bacterium, assembly GCA_035626575.1. Taxonomy (GTDB): domain Bacteria; phylum Planctomycetota; family CAIWVZ01; genus DASPNK01. Next base: position 10,088 of record DASPNK010000108.1, read on the forward strand.
AGACGCGCGACGTGCTTCACGACGCCTACCAGGTCGTGATGCGGAAGATCGGCGGGTTCGTCGCGGAAGACTCGAAGTCTTTCGCCCGATGGCTCCGCGGCATCGTCACCCGCGTCGTCCTGCAGAAGGCCGGCGCCTCTCATCTGCGCCGACGGCGCGAGCTGGCGGAGGACGCCTCCGTCGCCGACGGCACGTTGACGCCGTTCACCCGGCTCTCGGTCGAGGAGCTGCTCCGCGTCCGCTACCGCATCCTGCGGACGTTCGACCGCGTCGACCGGAAGATCTACCGCCTGCGGGCGCGCGGCATCTCGACGACCGCCATCGCGCCGATGGTCGGCCTCACCGACCGCGCGGTGCGCATGCGCTTCGCGAAGACCGACGCGCAGATCCGCGTGCGGATGCAGCGCTACGTGGAGTGCGGCGCGCTCTGAGGCGCGACGCCGCTCGGGAGTCGCGACGGTGAGCGCGCCGCGTCGGGACGACGTCTCCTCGACGGCCTACCCGCCGATCGAAGAGCTGGTGGCGGAGTTCATCTGCCTCCGCGAAGAGGGGGCGCGCCCCTCCCTCGACGCGCTGATGGCGCGGTACCCGCGCTACGCCGAAGAGCTGGCGCGCCTCCTCGCCTACGAGACCGTCCCGCCCACGCGCGACGAAGGCGTCCCGGCGCCGGCGCCGTCCGAACGCGAGACCGGCCGCGTCGGCCCCTACGAGATCCTCGAGCACGTGTCGACCGCGGGCGGCGGCACGGTCTACCGCGCGCGGCACGCGGCGACGGGGCGCGTGGTCGCGCTCAAGACCCTCGACGGCCGCGGCGCCCTCGACGGCCGCGATC
>DASPNK010000109.1:0-6533 GCA_035626575.1 Planctomycetota bacterium
TCGGCGGCGCCCAACCGCGAGCGGCTCGACGCGCTCCGCCGCGCCGCGCGCATCGCGGGCGCGGCCATGGAGCGCGCCGCCCGGAACGAAGAGGCGAAGCGCCTCGCCGACCAGGATCGCCGCCAGGCCGACGAGCTGCGGCGCAAGGTGGACGCCATGCTCGCGGTGGTCGACGCCGCGGTGCAGGGCGATCTCACGCGGGAGGTGCCGGTGACCGGCGACGACGCCATCGGGCGCATGGGCGCCGGGCTCTCGCGCCTCTTGGCGGACCTCCGCGGCAACATCCGCGAGATCTCCTCCAACGCCCGCACGCTGGGCGAAGCGGCCGAGGAGCTGTCGAAGGTCAGCAACGACCTCAATCGCAACGCCGAGGACACCTCGGAGCAGGCCAACGCGGCGTCGGCGGCCTCGCAGCAGGTGAGCAAGAACGTCGAGACCGTCTCCGTCTCCACGGAGGAGATGAGCGCCAGCATCCGCGAGATCGCGCGCAACGCGTCGGAGGCGGCGTCGACCGCGCGGAACGCGGTCAACCTGGCGGAGACCACCAACCGCACCGTCACCAAGCTGGGCGAAAGCTCGCACGAGATCGGCGCGGTGGTGAAGACCATCAACTCCATCGCCGAGCAGACCAACCTGCTGGCGCTCAACGCCGCCATCGAAGCGGCGCGGGCCGGCGACGCGGGCAAGGGCTTCGCCGTCGTCGCCAACGAGGTGAAGGAGCTGGCCAAGGAGACGGCCAAGGCGACCGAGGACATCGCGCGCCGGATCGACGCCATCCAGGGCGACACCCGCGGCGCGGTCGACGCGATCGCGAAGATCACCGAGGTGGTCAACCGGATCAACGAGATCCAGACCGGGATCGCGGGCGCCGTCGAAGAACAGACGGCGACCACCGCCGAGATGGGTCGCAACGTCGTCGAGGCCTCGCGGGGCGTCGGCGAGATCGTGCGCAGCATCGGCGCCGTGGCCGACGCGTCGACCTCGACGTCGAAGGGCGCCGGCGACTCCCAGAAGGCGGCCCGGGAGCTGGCGCGCATGGCGGGCGACCTCCATCGCCTCACCGCGCGGTTCCGTCTCGAGGCCGCCGCGGAAGCGCGGGCGCGCGCGTCGGAGTGGGTCCGCGGAGAGGCGCCGGCGCGGGCGAAAACGCCGGGCGGCGCGGTTTAGCGGGGCGTCGCGGGGCGTCGATGAGCGGGGCGGAAGCCGACGGTTCGAGCGAGGACGGGACATGAAAGCGCTGGTAGTCGACGACTCGCGTGCGATCCGGGTCATCGTGGGCAAGACCCTGAAGGAACTCGGCTTCGACGTCGTCGAGGCCGTCGACGGCAAAGACGCGCTCGAAAAGCTGCGCATGGCCGGGCCCTTCGACGTCGCCCTGGTGGACTGGAACATGCCCGAGCTCGACGGGCTCGGCTTCGTGAAGGCCGCGCGCGCGCTCCCCGAGCACGCCGCGATGCGCATCCTGATGGTCACCACCGAGGGCGAGGCCTCCCGCATGGAGGCGGCGCTCGCGGCGGGGGCGCAGGAGTACATGATGAAGCCGTTCACCCGCGACATGCTCGCGGCCAAGCTGGACCTCGTAGGGCTCGTCCGGGGCTGACGCGTTCATGCGCAGGATCAGGACTCTCGTCGTCGACGACTCGGCGACGATCCGCAAGATCGTGTGCGGCGCCCTCCGCTTCGACCCCGAGATCGAGGTCGTCGGCGAAGCCGCCGACGGCCGCGAGGCGCTCGCGCAGATCGAGTCGACGGCGCCGGACGCCGTCACGCTCGATATCGAGATGCCGGTGATGGACGGGCTTGAAGCGCTGCGGGAGATCCGCCGCACGCGGCCGCGGCTCGCCGTCATCATGTTCAGCACGCGGACCGAGCGCGGCGCCGTCGCGACGCTGGACGCCCTCGCGCTCGGCGCCGACGACTACGTCACGAAGCCGTCGGGCGCCGAAGGGCTTCCGTCGGCCGTCCAGAAGCTCCGCGACGAGCTGATTCCGCGCATCAAGGAGCTGTGCCGGAGCCGCGTGGCGCGCGCCGAGGCCGCGGAACGCCGGGCGCCGCCTCCCGCGCCGCCCGAAGCGCCGCGCCGCGTCGCTCCGCGCCCCGCGCAGGAGCCGTTCCTCACCTCGGAGCGCGAGATCGTCGGCGGGACGCGCCGCGCCGACCTCGTCGCGCTCGCCGCCTCGACCGGCGGGCCGAGCGCGCTCACCGACTTCTTCCGCGCGTTGCCGCGCGACCTCGCCGCGCCGATCCTGGTCGCCCAGCACATGCCGCCGCTGTTCACGCGACTGCTCGCCGAGCGCCTCGCCGCCCGCACCGGCCTCGACGTGCGCGAGGCGGTCGACGGCGAGCGCCTCCTCTCCGGCATGGCCCGCATCGCGCCGGGCGACCGGCATCTCGTCGTCCGCCGCGAGCGCGGCGCCTTCTACGCCGCGCTGACCGACGACCTGCCCGAGCACTCCTGCAGGCCGGCCGCGGATCCGCTTTTCCGATCGCTGGCGGCGGCGGCGGGGCCCAACGCGCTCTGCGTGCTCCTCACCGGCATGGGGCGCGACGGGTGCGACGGCGCGCGTTCGGTGCGCGCGGCCGGCGGCGCCGTGGTCGCCCAGGACGAAGCGTCGTCGGTGGTGTGGGGCATGCCCGGCGCCGTCGTGCGGGCGGGCCTCGCCGACGAGGTCCTTCCGTTGTCGCGCATCCCGCTCGAAGTGCAGCGTCGCGTCGCCGTCGGCCGTTCCTCCTTCCCGCTTCCGACGCCCGCCTCCGTCTGATCCGCGATGCCTCTGACTTCGGCCGTCTTCGATCGCGTGCGCGCCTGCCTCCGGCAGGAGGCGGCGATCGTCCTCGAGCCGGGCAAGGAGTACCTCGTCGAGGCGCGGCTGGGGCCCCTGGCGCGGCGTCTCGGGTACCCCGATCTCGACGCCTTCGCCGAGGCCGCGCTGTGCGGGCGCGATCCGTCGGGGCGCCGGCGGCTGGTCGAAGCGCTCGCCACCAACGAGACCTCGTTCTTCCGCGACCTGCACCCTTTCGAGGCGCTGCGGAAGGACGTGCTGCCGGAGGTGCTGAAGCGCCGCGCGTCGGAGCGCGAGCTGAACGTGTGGTGCGGCGCGGCGTCGAGCGGGCAGGAGCCCTACAGCATCCTGATGACGATGCTGGAGCACTTCCCCGCGATCGCGGAATGGAAGGTGCGCTTCTTCGCCACCGACCTCTCCGAGGAGATGCTCGAGCGCTGCCGGGCCGGGCGCTACAGCCAGTTCGAGATCAACCGCGGCCTGCCCGCCGCGCTGCTCGTCAAATACTTCGAACGTCACGGCCTCGATTGGACGGCGAAGGAGGACCTCCGCCGCCGCATCGACTTCGCCGTGCTCAACCTGGTCAAGGAGTGGCCGCCGATGCCGGCGTGGGACGTCGTGTTCCTGCGCAACGTGCTGATCTACTTCGACAACGACGTGAAGCGAAAGCTCGTCGACCGCGTGCGCGCCGCGATGCACCCCGAGGGATACCTGTTCCTCGGCGGCGCGGAGAGCCTGAACGGGGTCCACGAGGGGTTCGAGCGCATCGTCTACGACCGTACGACCGTCCACCGGCCGACGCGGTCCTGAATCCGCGGAGCGTCGCATGCAATACGACAACGAGATCCGGCAGGTCGTCGAGAACGTCTGGTCCTCGATGATCGGCCTCTCGCCGCGGCCGGTCGCCGTGGCCGTCTCTTCGCCGCTGGCGGAGCGACGCGTCGTCGCCGTGGTGCGGATCTACGGCGCGTGGTCGGGCGCGGTGACGCTGAGCGCGCCGCTGTCGCTCGCGCGCCGCGCCGCCGCCGCGATGTTCGGCGTCGACGTCGACGCGACGACCGACGCCGATGCGATCGACGCCCTGGGCGAGATCGCCAACATGACAGGCGGCAACATCAAGTCGCTGCTGCCCGGGGACTGCGCGCTGTCGTTGCCCGCGGTGACGATCGGCGCCGCCGGAGGCGTCGACGGCGGCACCGGCGTGGGCTCGTCGTTCTTCGAGATCGAAGGCGAGATGTTGACCGTCAACCTGCTCGCCGGCGTCCGCTGAGACGGCGGCTCAGGCGCTTCGAAGACTCAGCGCCAGGGGATGACCGAGAAGAAGGCGTCGTAGCCGCGCGCGAGGTGTCCGCCGTCGATCCCGAGCGCCGCCATGAGCCGCACCGCGCCGTGCAGGATCCAAGCGCCGAGCGGCGTCGAGAACGCGAGGATCAGCAGGATCACCATCGTGTAGCCGCGGTACGGCGCCAAGGCGCGGATGACGGAGTAGGGCAACCACGGCTCGAGCGCGCCGAACCCGTCGAGACCGGGGAGCGGCAGCAGGTTCAGGATCGCCGCCGTCGCCTGCGTGAACGCGGCGAACGCGAGGATGCTCCACAGCGCCTGGTCGCCCGACGCGTACGGATCGGGCGCGGCGCCGATCGCGAAGGGCGCCGCAAGGAGGAGGAAGACCGCGAGGTTCGCCGCCGGCCCGGCGAGGCTCGTCGCCGTCATCCAGCCTCGCGTGCGGAGGCGCGAGCGGTCGATCCAGACCGCGCCGCCGGGCAGGCCGAACCCGCCGAGAAGCAAAAAGATCGTCGGCCAAAGCAGCGAGTGCACAGGGTCCATGTAGACCAGTGGATTGAAGCTGAGGTAGCCCTTCGCACGCACCGAGACGTCGCCGCCCGCGTAGGCGACGCGCGCATGGGCGTACTCGTGGACGCAGAGCGAGAGGATCCACAGCGCGAGGACGGCGACGAAGACGATCACGGTCGGCGCCCGCCCTTCTCCGGCTTCAGGAACGGGAGCTCCGGGTCGAGGCGCGCTTCGGAGACGTCGCGCCAGACGATCGCCAGGGGCTCGCGGCCGGGGATTTCGAGGCGCACGCCGACGTCGTCGGCCGCGGCGAGCCTGCCGACCAGCACGCGGTCGCGCATGTCGCCGCTCTTGCGCACCAGCCGCACCCGCTCGCCGACGAAACGCCGGTAGTGCTTCGGTTCGAGGAGCGGGCGGTCGGCGCCGGGCGACTCGACCTCGAGCGCGAAGGCGTCCATGTCGAAACCATGCTCGGCCAGCGCCCGCCGGAGGCGCACGTTGGTGCGCGCGACGTCCTCCACCGAGACCTTTCGCGTCGGGTGGTCGAGGACGAGGCGGATGCGGCGATCCTGCCCGACGGCGAGGCGGAAGACTTCGAAGCCGGCGCTCTCGACCACGTCCCGCACGGCGTCCATCAACGCATGCCGCTCTTCGGGTTTCATCGCGGGCGACTGTAGCGCGGCGGGAGGAGGTCGCCGCCGCGACGTACCGTCGCGCGATGGATCTCCGCGCGACGCTCGACGGGGCCGTGGTGATGGCGCCCATGACGAAGGGATCGAACGTCCCTTACCGCAGACTCTGCGACGAGCTGGGCGCGACGATCACGATGGGCGAGATGGCGCTCGCCCGGAACCTGCTGCAGGGGCGGCGCGGCGAGTTCGCGCTGCTCGTGCGCGGGAAGGACGAGCGCGTCTTCGGGGTGCAGCTCGCGGGGTTCAATCCGACGCAGATGGCCGAGGCGGCGAAGATCGCGGAGCAGAAGGGCGCCGACCTCGTCGACGTCAACTGCGGCTGCCCGATCGACCTGTTCACGCGAAAGGGCCTCGGCTCGGCGCTGCTCCGGCGGCCGCGGAAGATCGCCGAGATCGTCCGCGCCATGGCGGCCGCGGTGAAGATCCCGGTCACGGTGAAAATCCGCCTCGGGTGGGACGAGGACGACCTCAACTACCTCGAGGTCGCGCGGCTGGCCGTCGACGCGGGGGCGCAGGCCGTCGTCGTCCACGGGCGCACGCGCACGCAGCGGTATCGGAAGAACGCCGACTGGGACCGCATCAGCGAAGTCGCGCGCGCGCTCGCACCGATCCCCGTGGTGGGCAACGGCGACGTCCTGTTCCCTCACGAGATCGCGGCGTTCCGCGCGCAAGCGGGATGCGCCGGCGTGATGACGGCGCGCGGGTGTCTGATCAAACCGTGGATCTTCCGCGAGGCGAAAACCGGCGTGGCCGAAGACCCGACGCCGGAAGAGCGCCTCGCGCTCTACGGTCGCTACGTCGCGCTCGCGCGCGAGCACTGGCGCGACGACGAGCGCGGGCGCGCGCGCATCCGTGAGTTTCTGCTCTGGCACCTCGGCTGGTGGTGCCGTCACGTCCCGCGCCGCCCCGACGGGACCTGGCCGCGGATGCAGGAGCGCGAGGAGCGCTTCACGCCGCGCTCCGAGCTCGAGGCGCTCCTCTCCCGGAACGACGACGCCGCCAAGGCGTGGGTCGCCGCGCTGCTCCTCGACGGCGAAGCCGCCGCCGGCCCGCCGCCGCCGCCGCCCGCCCCCGCCGAGCCCGGCGCCGAAACCCGCGAGCCGATGCCGGAAGGCTGACCCGCAAGGACCGCGGAGGCCCGCGCGCGGAGCGACGGCCCCGCACGGTCGGTCATCGGCGGTCGACGGCGATGCGCTGATCGTCGTCGACGACGTCCCGCATCGGCCGCCGCACGACGATGCGGGCGCGTCCTCGGGGGCTGCGC
>DASPNK010000110.1:0-9442 GCA_035626575.1 Planctomycetota bacterium
AGGCCATCGGCCCATACAGCCAGGCGGTGGTCGCGAACGGCGTCGTGTATTGCTCGGGACAGATCCCCTTCGACCCGGCGACGGGCGCGCTCGTCGCCGGCGACGTCGGCGTGCAGACGCGTCGCGCGCTGGGGAATCTGAAGGCCGTGCTCGCGGCGGCGGGGGCGAACCTCTCCGACGTGGTCCGCTGCACCGTCTTCCTCCGCGATATGAACGACTTCGCGGCGATGAACGAGGCCTACGCCGCGGAGTTCGGCGACGCGAAGCCGTCCCGGTCGACGGTGCAGGCGGCGCGCCTTCCGCGCGACGCCGGCGTCGAGATCGACTGCATCGCCGTGCTCGGGCACGGCGCGCGCATGCGCGCCGTGCGTTGACCGGCGCTCAGCGCGGTTGCGCGCGGCGCGGATCGGGGACGCGGAGCGTCCAGGTCGGCGTCGCGCGGCGGACGACGCGGTCGACCTCGAGCGGCCCGGACGTCTGAATCAGCGTCGCGAACGGACCCGGCGCCCGCGGAGTGTCGAAAGAGGCTTCGGCGGCGTCGAGCGTCCGCCCGTCGGGGAGTCGCCACGCCGCGGCGCCGACCGGGATCGTGCGGCCCCGCGCGTCCTGCAGCTCCCAGGAACCTTCGCCGGCGGGGACGACGACGCCGGCCCCCTGCGCGAGCACGGCGATCGGTTCGGCGATCGGATCGGCGGGGAGAGCGACCGTCCGCAGACCGGGGACGGAGAGGTCGCCTCGGACGCGGCGCGCGGCCTCCGGCCCGAGGATGCGGAGCAGCTTGAAGACCGCGACCGGGCGCGGCGCTTCGAAGAAGCGGAGGACGAGGTCGTCCTGCGTCGCCGACGGCGCGCGCAGGCGCGCGAGTCGTTCTCCGGCGCCGCCGACGGCGAGCGGCGCCGGGGCCGCGAGATCGCCGTCGAGCGCGACCGCCTCCGGGGCGTCGCCGGCAGCGCCCGTCGGGCGGAGGCGCACGTGCAGCGCGCCGTCGTCGCCCATGGCGACCGCGGGCGCGAAGGGGGCGCGGAGGATCTCCACGGCGCCGAGCGCCGTCGGTCCGCCGAGCACGTCGGACGCCGTCACGAGCGCGCCGACGGCCGCCGCGGGCCCGGCGACGAAGGGGATGCGGACGGGTGCGTCGAGCAGCTCCGGCGAAAACGGGCCGACGGGCGGCGCGTCGTCGACGGCCACGACGATCAGCGCGCCGGCCTCGCGCGGCGGACGCAGCCGCACCGAGGCGACGTACGCCGCACCGGGCGTCAACGGGCGCGTGCGGACCGCGGCCCGGCCCGCGCCGAAGAAGGCGCGCGCACGACCGTCGAATGTTTCGCGCCACGTCGCGGGCAAACCCTCGATCGCGCGCGGAGCGTCCTGCTCCAACGCCGGATCCGTGCGGTCGACGACGTCCGCCGCGGGCGCGCCGTCGGCCGCCGCGTGAAACGCGGGCAGACGTCGGCCGTACACCATCGTCGCCGTTGCGAACATCGAGAGCCCGCAAAGCGCGAGCGTCGCGGCGCGGGCGCGGTCCCGGAACAGAGCGTCGGCGCCCGCGGCCAGCGCCAACGCGCCGGGTGCGCACAGGACCTGCAGGTAGCGCCCCTGCGGAGAATTGAAGCGCTGGTTGGCCGCGACGACGGCGATCGTCTGGAGCGCGCCTGCGACGAGGAAGGCGAAGCACGCCGCGCGCGTGCGCCGGGGCGTGTCGCGGCGCGCGGCCGCGACGACGCCGCCGACGACGGCGACGAGGGGAAACGCCGCCGCGGCGACGCCGAGCAGCGCGCCCGCGTCGGACTGCTCCGCGCCCGCCGACGCGAACCAGAGCCCCGGCAGCCGCCCGATGAAATCGACGCTCCAGGCGGCGTCCGGCGTCGAGAGCTTCACCATGCCGAGGGCGCGCGCGCCGGAGACCGTCGCCGGATCGATCCCGCCGTAAAGGCGCCATTGCCGGATCGCCCACGGCCCGACGGCGAGCACGGACGGCGCGGCCAGAAGCAGGAGCGATCGCAGGCGGACGCGCGCCGGAACTTCGTCCGCGGCGATCAGATAGACGGCGCACGCCGCGGCCGCGCCGACCGCGAAAAGCTTGGAGGCGAGCGCCGCGGCGAGAAGGGCGCCGGCGAGCGACACGCGCCCCGTCGCGTGCAGCGGGCGGTCCGGCCGCGCGACCAGCGCGGCGAAGGCCGCCGCGCCGAACATCACGGCGAAGTGGTCGGAGTTCAGCGAAGCGAACGTCGCGCCGAGCTGCGGCGTCGCGACGACGGCGGCGACGGCGAGCGCGGCGCCGGCGTTCCGCGCGGCGATCCAAAGGGCGAGTGCGGTGAGCGCGAAGCAGGCGACGCCGACCAGGCGCAGGAGGTAGAGGGCGCGGAGCGACGTGTAGCGTCGATCGCGGAGCGGATCTTCGCCGGCGGCCAGGCCCGCGTCCGGACCGGACGGTCCGAAGGGGTCGCGCACGACGCCGGCCGGCGCCAGGGCGACCGGGCGGCCGAGCGGGATCGTCGCCAGAGGCGGTCCGGGCAGGAAGGGCTCGACGCCCGGCGACGGCTCGGCGGAGCGTCCTTCCGCGGTGAGGTCGGGGCGAAGGGACGCCGCGGCGCCGAGCGCGGCGTAGTACAGCGGAGGGTGCTGGGCCTGCAACGCGACGTCGTCCGGGCCGGGCAGCCGGCCGGTGCGTGCGAGCAACCCGGCGTAGGCGGCGTGGGAGGGCTCGTCGGGTCCGTAACCGAAGGGGACGGCGAGGGCCTGAAGCGCGCACCACGCCAGGGCCCAGGCGACGGCGGCGAACACGACGACGCGCGTCGTCCGATCGGCGCGCTGAGGCATCGCGGCGAGCGTAACCTCGTCGCGCAGGCCCGTCGACGCGCGCCGTCGTGGCGGCGGGCGCCGCCGCCGCTATCTTGCGTCTCATGGGCCTCCGTCTGACGTGCCCGAAGTGCGAAACGGCCCTCCGGGAGGGGACGCGGCGATGTCCGATGTGTGCGGCGCCGTTGACCGACGACCTTTTCCGGCCGCGTGAGCGCACCGAAGGCGATCCGATCACCGACCCGCTCCTCGAGCTGTTCGAGCGGGACGAACCCGTCCGCCATTGCCCCGAGTGCCTGAACGAATTCCTCGGGCACGTCAAACGGTGCGCCGGCTGCCGCCGCGATCTCTCCGTCCTCGCGCGCTCGCGGTACGAGGCCGTCCTGCTCGCGCGTCCCGTCGCGGACCGCGGCGCCGCCGTGCTCGCGGCGCCGCGGAAGCGGACGGCGGGGATGCGGCGCGTCGCCGTCCTGGAGGACGCCGAACGGGCTTCAGCGATGATCGCCGAGTTCCGAGCGCTCGGCGTGCAGGCGTGGCCCGGGGACGACGCTTCGGAGCCCGCGGCCGACGACCCGCAGGTCGCGCTCTACGTCCGCGAGCCGGACCTTTCGACGGCCGATTACCTTCTCGGAGGCCGGCCGCCCCCGTCGACCGCGTCCCGCCCCGGTGAGGACGCCCGCTCGCGCGACCTTCGGGCGGCGCGCCTTTACCACCGGTTCGGGCGCTTCCGTCGGGCATTGGCGCTCGCGTCGCGGCACGCCGGCGACGCCGAAGCCGACGCGCTGGCCTACGACGCGCTCGCGGACGGCGGCGCGATGCGGGAAGCGGAACGGCGGGCCGCGGCCGCCTCCGACGCGGCGGCGCCCGGCGCGGAGCGCGCCGCGCGCCTTTTCTCGGCGGGCGTGTTCGCCGCGCTCGGAAACGACGGCGCGCCGTTCGGGCCCGGCGCGAACGTCGACGTGGCGCTGGCGCGGCTGAAGGCTGCGGCGGTCGAGGCGCCGCGCCGTCTCGACGTCGGCAAGGCGATCGTCGAGGTCCATGCCGCGAGGCGCAAGGACGCCGACACGCTTGACGAATGTCGGCGGCTCGCGAGGCTCAACCCGAATCTGTTCGCCCGCGACGGCTGGTTCTCGACGCTGTTCGACGGGTTGCGCCTCAAGTCCGCCTGAGCCGGCGCCGCGGCGTCGGCCGTCGCGAGGCGGGCGACGGGGCCCGACGCGCGGCGTCACGGGTCCGGATCGGGCGCCTCCGACCCGGCGTCGGCCTCGAGCGCGGCGCGCGCGACGGCGGGTCGGAGGTCGGGAATCGCGGCGACCAGGCGTCGCGTGTACGGCGCCTCGGGCGCGTCGAGCACCCGGCTCGTCGGGCCTTCTTCGACGACTTCGCCGCGATACAGCACGTAGACCCGCTCGGCGAAGCGCCGCACCAGGCGGAGGTCGTGGGAGATCAGAAGGCACGTCAACCGCCGTTCGCGCCGCAGGCCGGCGAGCAGGTCGACGATCCGCGCCTGGAGCACCAGATCGAGCGAGGAGAGCGGTTCGTCGAGGATCAGCGCCTCGGGGTCGGCGGCGAGCGCCCGGGCGATGCAGAGTCGCTGCTGTTCGCCGCCGGAAAGAGCCCAGGTCGGTCGGTGAAGCGCGGCGCGGGGGAGGCCCGTCTCGTCGAGAAGGCCGAGGATCGACCGTTCGACGGCCGAGCGGTCGCGGCGCCCGACGTTCCGAAGGCGCAGCGGTTCTTCGAGCGTTTCGAAGACGTCGAACGCGGGATTCAGCGCGGCTCGCGGATCTTGAAACACGGGCTGGATGCGGCGGCGTTCGGCGGCCGGCACTTTCAGCGTCGGCGGGATCGGGACGCCGAATCGACGGGCCGCGCCCTCGGACGCCGGGACGAGGGCGAGCAGCACCCGGGCGATCGTGGTCTTCCCGGAACCCGACTCGCCGACCAGGGCCACGGTTTCGCCGACTTCGACGCGGAGCGTGACGCGCTTCAGCGCCGCGGACGGAGCGCGGCCGCGGCTTCGGAACCGGACCGAAACCCGTTCGAGCGACATCGCCGCCGCAGCGCCGCCTGCGTCCGGAGGCGTCGTCATGCGCCCGCCGCGCTGGAAGCGCGGACCGCGGCGGCGGCGAGGCGTCGACCCGCCTCCGACGCAGGATCGGCGAGGACGCTTTCCACCGGGCCCGTTTCGACGATGCGTCCGCCGTCCACCACGGCGACCCGATCGGCGAGACCGGCGACGACGCCCATGTCGTGCGTCACCAGAAGGCATGCGAGGTCGCGTTCGCGGACGGCGCGGCGGATCAGACGAAGCAACGCGAATTGAACGGTGGGGTCCAGCGCGGTCGTCGGTTCGTCCGCCACCAGCAACGCCGGATCTCCCGCCAGCGCCAACGCCAGCGCGACGCGTTGACAGAGCCCCCCGGACAGCTCGTGCGGAAATGCGTCCATGCGGCGCTCGACGTCGGAGACGCGAAGTTCCTCGAGCAGGCGTCGGCCGACGGCGTCGGCCTCGGAGGCCCGCGCGCCGCGTTGGGCGCGGAGCACGCCGCGAAAATGCGACCGCACGGTGAGGTGCGGCGTGAGCGAGCCGCGCGGATCCTGAAAGACGACGCCGATTCTCCGACCGAGGACGCCGGGGCGCGTCCGTCCGCGCGAGTCCAGCAGAGGTCGACCTTCGAATTCCGCGCGCCGGAACGCGACTGCGGCTTCTCGAGGAAGAAGGCCGAGCACGGCGCGGCAGGCGGTCGACTTGCCCGACCCGGATGCGCCTACGACGGCGAACGTCTCGCCCGGCGGCATCCGGAGATCGAAATCGACGACGGCGGGGGAGGCGGACCGACGGAATCGGACTTCGAGTCCCTCGACGACCAGCAGCGGCGCCGTCATGCGACGCGGTTCTCCGCGCCGACGCGGGCCGTCCGGAAGCCGCCGAGGAGGATCATGAGGAACGCGAGAACGGCGCAGGGGATCGACACCGGGGCGAGGCGCAGGTCGGCTGCATGGACCGAATCCAGGCCGGTGCGCGCGAGGGACCCCAGGGAAACGCGCGGCGCTTCGACGCCGAGTCCGAGGAAAGAGAGGAAGGCCTCGAGCAGGACGATGCGCGGCGCGGCGAGAGCCGCCGAGACGCCGATCGCGGATGCGAGATTCGGAAGGAGGTGTCTCGTGAAGATCCGCGCCGCCGGAGTCCCGACCGCGCGGGCCGCGACGATGAACTCCCGGCTCTTCAGCCACAGCGTCTTCGCGCGCACGAGGCGGGCGCACGTGAACCACGTCGTCAGGCCGAGGATGAGAAACAGCGCGACCAGCCGCGCGTCGCCGCCCGCGAGCGGACCTCGGGCCGCCCGGATGCCGGCTTGAGCGACCACGACCATCAGGAACGCCGGAATCGAATCGGCGAAATCGACCGTGCGCATCAGAGCCGCGTCGATGCGACCGCCGAACCACCCGGCGACGACGCCGACGACGGAACCGACCACGATGCACACGACTCCGCCGGCGACGGCGCAGAGGAGCGAAACTCGCAGACCGGACAGCAGGCGCGACAGGCGGCACCTGCCGAGTTCGTCGACGCCGAGCGGTCGCGACGGCGACGGACCGGCGCCGTCCGGCGCGCCTCCCGCAGTCGCGCCGCGCCTGCCCAGATCGACGGCGTCCGGAGGCGCCAGCGGCAAGAGCGCGGGCGCCGCGAGGAGCGCGACCAGGACGGCGGCCCGCGCCGCGACGGCTTTCCGACGGAGCGTCATGAAGTCGACATGCGCGGGTCGAGAATCCCGTAGGCCCAATCCGCCAGCGCGTTCGCGGCCGACAGGGCGAGCGTGTAGGCGAGGACCGCGCCGGACATGACCGGGTAATCCCGGGACAGCGCCGCCTGCACGAGATGCGTTCCCAAGCCCGCAAGGCCGAAGATCGACTCCACCACCAACGTGCCGGTGAGCAGCGAGGCGGCGGCGGGCCCGAGGTAGGCCGCCGCCGGGATGCTCGCCGCGGGAAGGGCGTGGATCCAAAGTCGTGCCGCGCCCCCGACGCCCCGCGCCTCGGCGGCTCGCAGCGAGTCGGAGGCGAGGATCGTCACGAGCTCGTCGCGAACGAGCCGCGCGATCGTTACCGCAGGAGTCGCCGCCGCGACGATCGCAGGCAGGACCAGCCCTCCGTCCGCGGCCCCCGCCGCAGGAGCCGCCCGAAGGTGCAGAGCGAATCCCGCGAGAAAAACCGCGCACCACGCGAACGCCGGAACGGCCAGCACGACGTCGCCGACCGTTCGAAGCGCGCGATCGACGGCGGAGCCCGCCGTTCGGGCGGACACGACTCCCAAGGCGACGCCGACGAGCACCGCGACGGAAAGAGCGCGCAGGCCCAGGATCAACGACCGCGCCGCGCCCTCGCGAAGGACGTCCGCCGCTTCGAAGTCCCTGAGCGACATGGACGGCCCGAGGTCTCCGCGCAACAAGCCCGAAAGGGAGGTCCACCACGATCGAAAGTCGATCTCCGGTCCCCCCAGGTCTGCCACGAGCGCAGCACGTACCGCGGGATCCAATCGGACTTCGTCGTCGAAAGGCCCGCCGGGCGCGATCCTGATCAAGATGAAGCACGCGGCGTGGACGGCCGCCGTGACGAGCAGGACGCCGAGCACCCTCTGTGCGGGACCGAGCGCGGGAAGGCGTGTCCTCAAGGCAGTTTCCGGCGGAGACGCCGCCCAAGTCGGCTCGGCGAATGCCGAGAATCGGCGGTCGAGCGGAGGATTGTAGACGGCTCTCGCCGCTGCAAGCGAGGACCCGGCGCGCCGAGTCGCCTCTTCGAGGGCGGACGGGACCGACCGATTTGACCAAACGCGGCTCCGCAGCAGGATCAGCCGAGTCCGGAAACGACGGATCCACGTCGGCGGCGCCCCAGGGCAAGGAAGCGCGGCGCCGGCGTCGGACCTCCTCGCCACGCCGGAAGCGGAGGCGTGAAGGCGGCGAGACTCTTCAAAAAAGGGGTCCGCTGTCCCGGCGACGACCGCGCTTGCAGTCCCGCATCCACGAAGCTTCCCGACCGACGAAAACGAAGCGAAACCTCGCCCCTTTCAAGGCTTCGAGCCGAATCCTGAAACACGCCGGTTACGCAAGTCGCGCGGCTTCGGACGGAACAAAGGCGTCCGGAAGAAAAAAAAAGAGGGGTGGACTTGTAGTCCCCGGAGCGAGGTCTATGATCCCGGCCCCTCAAACGAAGCGCGACGCGCGACGCGAGAGGCGAAACCCGCCGAACGGCGGGGTTCTTTGAAAGACAAATAACGTTCGAAGCGTGACGAGTGATCGCGCTTGGTCGCCCTCGGGCGACCGGCCGAGACACTCGTGCTTTCTGTCAAGGAAAGCTTTGAGTGCCTTAGACTCCACGATCAACACTCAACAAAAGGGTTTGATCCTGGCTCAGAGTGAACGCTGGCGGCGTGTTTTAGGCATGCAAGTCGAACGCGAAAGCCGCAAGGCCGGTAGCGTGGCGAAAGGGTGAGTAATGCGTGAGCAATCTGCCTCATGGATTGGAATAACCGTTGGAAACGACGGATAATGCCAAATGGTTCCGGACCGCGGCATCGCGGACCGGGTAAACGGTAGGTTTAGGCCCTCTGCCATGAGAGGAGCTCACGTCCTATCAGCTAGTTGGCGGGGTAACGGCCCACCAAGGCGATGACGGGTAGCCGGACTGAGAGGTTGGTCGGCCACACTGGGACTGAGATACTGCCCAGACTCCTACGGGAGGCTGCAGTCGAGAATCTTCCGCAATGGACGCAAGTCTGACGGGGCGACGCCGCGTGCAGGATGAAGGCCTTCGGGTTGTAAACTGCTGTTACACTTTACCAACGCCCGGAAGTTAATAGCTCTCCGGGATGAGCAAGGTGGAAGAAAGCACAGGCTAACACCGTGCCAGCAGCCGCGGTAATACGGTGTGTGCAAGCGTTACTCGGAATCACTGGGCATAAAGCGCGCGTAGGCGGGGCATCAAGTCGGTCGTGAAATCCCTCAGCTCAACTGAGGAGCTGCGGCCGATACTGTCGCTCTTGAGAACGAAAGGGGAGAGTGGAACTTCTGGTGAAGCGGTGAAATGCGTAGATATCAGAAGGAACGCCGGTGGCGAAAGCGACTCTCTGGTTCGTTACTGACGCTGAGGCGCGAAAGCTTGGGTAGCAAACGGGATTAGATACCCCGGTAGTCCAAGCCGTAAACGATGAGCACTAGGTAGAGGGGGCCTTGAGCCCTCTCTGCTGGAGAAAATTTATTAAGTGCTCCGCCTGGGGAGTACAGTCGCAAGGCCGAAACTCAAAGGAATTGACGGGGGCTCACACAAGCGGTGGAGCATGTGGTTCAATTCGAAGCAACGCGCAAAACCTTACCTAGGCTTGACATGCACGGATTAGCCTCTGGAAACAGGGGTCACAGCCGAAAGGCCGGAACGTGCACAGGTGCTGCATGGCTGTCGTCAGCTCGTGTCGTGAGATGTCGGGTTAAGTCCCATAACGAGCGAAACCCCTGTTTCCAGTTGCCAGCGGGTCATGCCGGGGACTCTGGAAAGACTGCCGGTGTTAAACCGGAGGAAGGTGGGGATGACGTCAAGTCCTCATGGCCTTTATGTCCAGGGCTGCACACGTGCTACAATGGCGTGTACA
>DASPNK010000111.1:0-5400 GCA_035626575.1 Planctomycetota bacterium
CGAAGCGGAGCGACGGCCCCGCATCGCGAAAGGGCGACGGGCGTCGGTTCTCGGCCGCGCGTCACATGTCGGGAGTCACTCGCGGGACGCGGCGAGCGTCGATCGGTTCATAGGTCGTCGGGCGGGCGCTCAGCGAGGCGCCCCGCCCGGGAGTTCGCGCGCGGCTACTTGTAGTGCTTCGCGTACAGCGCGGCGAAGCGCGGGTCCTTGCGGAGGGCGTCGATGTCGTGGTCGCTGTCGACGGTGCGCTTGTCGAGGCTGCGCGCCTTCGCGCCGTACTCCATCGCCTTCTCGAGATGGGTGAAGGCCTCGTCGATGCGGCCCGCGAGCGCGAGCGAGCACGCGGAGTTGTAATACGGCGTCGCCAGGTCGGCGCCGGTCGCGCCCCGCTTCTCGGCGAGGCTCAGAAGCGTCTTGTAGGCGTCGGCGGCGGCGGAGAAATCCCGCGCGTGGTAGAGCAGCTGCGCGAGCATGTCGTGGCCCTGCTCCCGCTTCCGCGGGTCGTCGGAGGCGACGGCCTCGTCGAGCGTGCTGCGGATGCGATCGAACGCCTCGGAGTCGCCGAACTGGCGGAGCGCGCAGGCGACGGTCAGCGACAGCTCGTACTGACCGGGGGTCGCCTTGGCGAGGACGGCCTTGAGCGTCTTGACGTCCGCCGGATCGGACGCCCCCGCCGGCGTCACGTCGCGGAGCGCGCGGACGCAGGCCGTGCGGAACGGCTCCGGCTGGCGGACGTCGCGCGGCGGTTCCGCGACCCAACGCAGCAGCGTCGCGCGGATCTCCGGCGCGTGGACGGCGAGGTCGGCGAACTGCCCGGCGTAGACGGCGCCGGTGTTGATCTCCTGCTGGAGACGGCTCGCCGCGAGGCGTTGCAGGACCATCTCCGCGCGCTCGGCGAGCCGCGCCGCGGCCCGGGCGCCGACGTTCGCGCCGTCCTCGACGGTCGCCGTCAGCGTCGCGAGCGCGGCCGACGCGTCGGCGGCGTCGCCGACGACGACTCGCGCCATCAGCGCCCGTACGGCCTCGGAGAACTCCGCCGGCTTCTCGGCCGCGGGCCGCGTCGCCGGACGGGAGTCGCCCTGCGGCGCCGCGGCGACGATGCGGCGATACGTCGCCATGAAGCGGGCGCGTGCCTCCGGGCCGCCGTTCGCGATCGTCGCCGCCGCGTCGGCGACGACCGGCTTCCGCCCGCCGTCGGCGTCGGCGAGCGCGCGGCGCACCACGTCCCAATCGACGGCGGGCCTGGACTCCGCGGAGGGCGTCTGAGCGGACGCGGGGGAGACGTAGGCGAGCAGCAGTGCGGAGATCAGTGCGCGGTGGGACACGGGCGACTCCTCGGAAGCGCGGGCCGTCGACCCTATCACAGGCCCCGCTGCGGCGGCTCGGCCCACGCCTCCGGCGGGGTCGCCGGTTCGCGCGGCACGGCGTCCGGCCGGAAGCCGCGGCGCACGAGGTCCGCGGGCGCGGCGGGGGCGGCGCCGCAACTTCGCGCGATCCAGTCCCACACGGCCTGCGCGGAAATGCCGCGCGCGCGGAGCGACGCGAGCCGGGTGTCGCCGTGTCGCTTGGCGAGCCGGCGGCCGTCGCGGCCGACGACCAGCGGCGCATGGGCGTACGTCGTCGGGGGCAGCCCCAGCGCGCGCTGCAGCCGACGCTGCCGCGCCGCGGAGCGCAGCAGGTCGGCGCCGCGGATCACGCGGTCGACGCCGTCGTCCGCGTCGTCGACGACGACCGCGAGCTGATAGGCCGGGCGCCGCGCGCCGTCGACGTCGAGGCGGCCGACCACGAAGTCGCCGCCGTGCAGGGCCGGGTCGATCTCCTGCGGGCCGGCGAGGAGGTCGTCGAACCGCTCCACGCCCGGCGCCGCGAGGAAGCGCAGCGCGGCCGGCCGACCGGTCGCGAGGGCCGCGTCGCGCGGCGTCGCGAAGCGCCCGCGACACGTCCCGGGGTACGGCGGTTCGTCGCCGATTTCGTGCGGCGCCGACTGCGCTTCTTCGAGGTCCTTCCGCGAGCAGGCGCAGCCGTACACGAGCCCCAGGGCGACGAGCGCGTCGAGCGCGGCGAGGTGCCGCTCGAGACGCGACGTCTGGATCGGCGTCTCGCGGTCGTAGTCGAGGCCGAGCCACGCGAGGTCCTCGCGGAGCTGCTCGATCGCGCCCGCTTTCTTCCGCGGATGGTCGAGGTCCTCGATGCGGAGCACGACGCCCGCGCCTTCCGCGCGCGCCCACCACCAGGCGAGCCCCAGCGTGCGCGCGTTGCCGAGATGCAGGGCGCCCGTCGGCGACGGGGCGAAGCGCGTGGTCCAGGCGGCCATCGCCGCTTTGTAGCGCCGCCGCGCCGGTCAAGGGCCGCCCGACGGCGCGTCGATGACGCCTCGGAGGGACCCGGGTGACCACGTCGCAGCCGTTCGAACGACGCGGGTTCCCGTTCGCCGCAGTGTGCGCCGCCGCCGCCGCGGCCGCGGTCGCAGCGAGGCTCTCGGACGCGCCGCCGATCCGCGCGGGGGCGTCGGCGGTCGCGGTGCTGCTCGTCGCGACGGTCGCGGACGTTCTCCGCCGGCGCCGCGCGCCGCAGTCGGCGTCGGCCGCCCGCCGCGCTCCCGAGACCGACGTCCTGGCCGAAGCGATCCGCGCGCTCGACGCGGCGGACGATCCGGAGCAGGTGTGCGAGACCCTCGCCGCCGAGGCCGCGCGCCTTTTCGACGGCGACGCGTTCGTGATGTGGACGCCGCCCGGCTGCCGCCCGCGCCTCGCGTTCCCCGAAGCGGCGGCGCGCCCCGCGACGGAGGCCGAGGCCCGTCCGTGGCTCGCGCGTCTCGCGCGCCGCACGCTTCCCGGGCTCTGGGACGACGCGACGTCGGTGCGGGACGCGCTCGGCGGCGACGCCTGGTTCGCGGGCGCGACGTCCGTCGTCGCCGCCGCCGCGGGCCCGACCGGCGCCGCGGCCGGCGCGGTCTTCGTCGCGCGCCGGGGAGGGGCCGCCTTCGACTCCGAGGCGCCGCGCCGGCTCGCGCGCCTCGCCGAGGTCGCGGGACGCTGCGTCACGTTCCGCGTCGCCGAGCGCATCGCGCGCCACGAGCGCCGCCGTGCGGAGCTGTCGCTGCACCGGCTGGGGCGCGCCCAGGAACACCTGGTGCGGACCGAGCGGGCCCGCGCGGTCGCGGACGCCGTCTCCGGCGTGGCCCACGAGCTGAGCAACCCGCTGACCGCGGTGAGCGGCTACGTGCAGTTGCTCGCGTCGCGGCCGGAGCTTCGAGGCGGTCCTGCGGCCGATCTGTTGCGGGACGCGCAGGCGGAAGTCGACCGTTGCGCGATGATCCTGCGCAACCTGATGGGCTTCGCGCGCATCGGGAGCGACGGCGACGGTGCGGCGTCGCCCTCCGGCGCCGTGGCGGCGGTGCTCGCGCTGAAGAGCTACGACCTCCGCGTCGCGGACGTGCGGGTGGAGGCGGACGTGCCCGGCGACCTGCCGGCGTCCGCGGTCGAACGCTCGGTCCTGCAGCACGTGTTGCTTCACCTTTTGAACAACGCGGCCGCCGCCGTGCGCGGGCGGGACGAGCGCACGGTGCGCGTCGTCGCGACGCTCGAAGCCGGCGGCGTCGCGCTTCGCGTCTCGGACACGGGCCCGGGCGTGCCGTGGGCGTTGAGGCGACGGATCTTCGAACCGTTCTTCACGCTGAAGACGCGCGGCGAAAGCGTCGGCGTCGGCCTCGCCGCCTGTCGGACGTTGCTCGAGGCTCGCGGCGGTTCGATCGACCTCGAGCCCGCGCCGGACGGCGGCCCCAGCTCGACGTTCGTGCTGCGGTTGCCGCCGGCGTCCGACGCCGCGTCCGACGTCGCGCGCTCCGAATCAGATCCGCCCTCGACGCGCCCAACCCGCGCCGCCGCGCCGCGTTTCTGAATTCGAGGTCTGTTCGGTTTTTTCCGAAAAGTCCCTTGTGCGACGGCCCGAGGAGGGCCGCCGCGACAAGGACCTTCGATGACCCCAGCAGATGGCGACGCGGGCGCGACTCCCTTCGACGGGCTCGCGGGCGTCGATTCGGCGTGCGCCGTCGACGCCGAGGGGCCGCGCGCCCTCGGGCCGGCCTACCGCCGCCTCGCGGACCGATGCTTCGACGTGCTTGCGACTCTCCGCGGCGGCCTGGACGACGACGCCGTGCGCGCGTGGCGCATCGGCCGGTCGCGCGCGGCCGAGCGCCGTCGCTTCGTCGCCCTGACGCTGTGCCGGATGACGCCGGAGCAGGCGGCGACGGCACCGCCCGCGTTCGTCGCCGAGTCGGACCCGGACGCGCGGCTCGAACGCGTCGCCGCGGCGCTCGCGCGACGCGGCGTGCCCGCCGCCGAGCGCCGCCGCCGCGTCAAAGACGCCCGCGCCGCGCTCGCGGCGCCGCTCGCGCCCGGCTTCGTCTGGGTCGACCGAAGCGCGGCGTTCGAGCGGTTCCGGAGCGAGTGCGCGGGCGTCGCTCCCGCGGACGCGTTCGAGGCGCTCAACCGCCTCTGGGGCGCGCGGCCCTGGCTCGAGCTCGCGCCGGACGACGGCAGGCGCCGGCCGGCGTCGCTCCCCGGCGCGGCGGCCTGCGACGTTCCCTGGATCGCTCTGCTGCGCGCCGAAGCCCGCGCCGCAGGGGCGGCGCTCCTGCTCGACGCCGCGCTGTCCGCCGCGGCGGAACGGCTCGCGGGGCTCCACTTCGCCGTGCTGGGCGCCGAAGCGGCGCGTCGCCGCGCCGCGGCCGCCGCCGCGAAGTGCGGCGTGCATGCGCGACCGCAGGACGACGCCTCGCGAACGAGGTCCCGGCTGGCCCGCGCGGCGCACGACCTTCGCGCGCCGACGCCTCCCGGCCTCGCCGCGCCGCGCGTCTCATGGGTCGCCGAGCTCGCCCCCGAAGACCCGGATCCCGTCGAGCCCGACCCGACGACCGCGGCCGGTCGCGTGCTGCGCATCCGGGCGGGCATCGCGAAGGGGCTGCGCGGCGTCGACGCCGCCGGCGCGCCGCTCGAGGGCGCCGTGCGGCGGTGCGGGTTGATCGAGGCGCTTCTCGCCTGGCACGAGTGCGCGTACGGGCCGGCGAGCGACGCGGCCGCGCGCGCGGCGTGGCGGGATCTCGTCGTGCCGTTCGTCGACCCGCATCGGCTCGACCGCCCTCAAGCCGGCGAAACGCCGCGCGAGCGTTCCGAGCGGCTGGCGCGCACGCGCGTGCGGCTCGCGTTGACGGTCGCCGCCCTCGGCGAAGACGCCGACGCGCTCGCGTGCGCCGCGATCCTCTTCGAAGGTCCGCGCGGCTGCGGCGCGGCGGCGTCGCCCGATCAGGCGTCGTCGGGCGCCGCGGCGGCCGGCGGAAGCGATTCCGGATCGACCGGGTCGCCGGGGATCGCGTAGCGGCCGGTCGCCCAGCGTCCGAGG
>DASPNK010000112.1:0-2740 GCA_035626575.1 Planctomycetota bacterium
GGGAGCTCGGCGAGGCCGAGCTTCTTGGCGGCCTTGAAGCGCGTGTTGCCGGCGATGACCTCGCCCGTGCGCTTCGCGACGAGGGGCTGCTGGAAGCCGAATCGGCGGAGGGAGGCGGCGACGTGTTCGACGGCGTCGTCGTTCCTGCGGGGGTTGTTCGGCGACGGAAAGAGGCGATCGATCGCGACGGTCTCGACGGCGAGGGCGCCCATGGGCGGACTCCAAGCGGGAAAAATGCGTCCGCGGGCTTGGAGTCGTGCGCGCATCGGCGCGCCTTGGAGGGTGCGGACGGCGGCAGTTTACTGCGCGGAGCCGACGACGCACACCGAGGCTTCGATGTTGCGACGCGACGCCTTGATGACGGGCGCCGCCTCCGGCTGAATGCCGGCCATGACGTACACGATGACGCGCCACAGGTCCGACGAGGCGCCGCCGATCAGCGGCGACGGCCTCGAGATCATCGACCTGCTGGCGAACGCCGACGCCGAGGCGCCGGACGAGGACGGCATGCCGCGGTTCGGGCGGGCGGCGGACGGAACGATCTGGGCGGTGGACGACGCGAGCGGGAAGGCGTGGCGATGGGCGACGGCGTAGACCGCGACGCGCTCGCTCAGGCGGCGTGGGTGACCGAGACCGAGGCGCGGCACGTCTGGTCGAAGGCCGAGGCGGCGGGCGCGCTCGCGCCGTTCGGCGCGCCGGGGATCGACGTCGACGAAGCCGCCGAGGAGCTCGGGCTTCGCGTCATCGTGCGCTTCAGCTGCGCGGCGCCGACGGTCGTCCTCGTGGTCGAGGGCGACCACCTGCTCATCGCCGGGCAGGTCGGCCGGAGCGCGTTCTTTACGCCGATGCCGCGGGCGACGCACGGCGGGCTGCTCGGCGTCGTGAAGAAGGAGCTGGTCGAGCTCGCCGAGGCGTTCCTCGAGGACGACCGGGCGAGCGCGGAGGGGTGCCGCGCCGCGTCACGGTTGGCGACGCAGGCGGCGCGCGCGGCTGAGGTCGCGCTGCAGTTGGCGCGATGGGGCGGTCAGACCTCGCCGGGGTAGACGAAGTAGCCGCCGAGGGTGGCTTGGTACCCAGCGTACGTGTTGGTCCAAATCGCGAACGCCTGTCCGGGCCGCACGACGATCGGGGGATCGAGTAGGACCTTGTCGTTCTGGCCGGGCTGCGGGAGGAGCGGAATCGGCGGCAAGCCGTCGATGCTGACGAATGTCTGCGCAGGCCCGAGGACGGTCGTCAGCACCACGCCCGCGTTGGGGTTCGCAGGAAGTACCGTCGGGCTGCTCGCGTCGCCGATCGGCGCAGTGAACAGAAACGCGCGGTCAAGGGTCAGGTCCGCCAGCCGCAACGGACCGGTCGTGCGGACTGCCCGCTCCGGCGCCCACGCGAAGGACGCCCCTACGAACACCGCGGCGGTAATCGCCGCACCGATCAGATACTTCCTCATGGCGCACTCCGATGCACGCCGTCCAACTCGGCGTCGCGCGGGCGTTCTACACCGAACCCGGCGACTCCGCCGAACCCGCCTCCCTCCTTCCTCAACGCGTCGGCGGCGTAGGACCGACGCTCGAGGCGGCTTCAGTGACCTGGAACCTGGATCCGCCGCGTTGGCGGACAAGCCGCCGCGAGCGTCGATCGGCATCGCCTGGCGCACGCCGGGTGCGACGCCGTGCGCATCGCGGTCTCTCTCGCGGTCCCGTGCGCGGATCGTAGGCCGGACACCATCGCCTGTCGAGCCCCCGCCGTACGTTCACGGCGCATGTCCATGCCGAAGCAGCCGCCGCCCAGCGCGGATTACCGGACGTGGTTACGGCTGCGTGACGACTTGATGCAGCGCTTCCCCGGCCGCGGCGCGCTGTTCCGGGGAGGCGTACTGGTTGGCATCTTCGAGAACCGTCACGAGGCGTTCGACGCCGGTCGCGCGAGCTTCCAGCTCGGCGGGTTCACGGCGTTCGCGATTCCGTTGCCGCCGAAGCCGCCGCGCGACGACTACCGGCACCACCCGCACGAGTCCGACCTGTGAGCGCGCGGCTCACCGGCGCCCAGATCCCCCGCCGAATGGCCTGGATTCGATCACTCTTCGAAGACCACCCACCCGTCTTCCAAGAACCTCCGCCGGATTCCCCTCCGAGGCCTTAGTCAGCCGGCGATCATCCGGCTTCATGACGCGCGCCGGCAGGCCTTTCGCCCGCCGCGCGACGGAGATCACGATGAAGACCGCGAAGAAGAACCGGCGGGAGGAGGCGGACCCGCATCTGCTCGCAGCCGCCGCGGCGGACCCCAAGGTGCGCGCTCTGATGGCGCTGAGCGAGATCGAGGACCGGATCCGCCTGACGCTCGACGCGGCGACCGACCGCATCTGCCGCGGCGAGGTCGCCGACCTCACGCCGCTGGTCGAGCAGGTCGATCGCATCGGCGCCCTATGCGGGAGGACGCGATGAAGACGAAGGCCAAGAAGGCGGCGCCGCCGACCCCGCGCCCGACCCCGACGAACACGCCCAGCGAGGGCACCAGCGCCCGGTTCAAGGCGATCGTCGCAGCGGGCCGCGGGAAGAAGAAGGGCGACGCGCCGCCGGACGCTGAAGCGCCGACCGCCGCGGTCCCGGCGTCCGCGGTCGAGACGGTCGCCGCCTCCCCCGCCGCGACGCCGGTCGCCTTCCCCGGCCAGGTGACGCCCGAAGAGCTGGCTCCGCGCCAGGGTTTCAAGACGCTCCGCGACCTCGGCGCCGCGTGGATCGAGCAC
>DASPNK010000113.1:0-4713 GCA_035626575.1 Planctomycetota bacterium
CGGCGCCTCGAGCAGGCGTCCGCCAAGGGGCAGGTCGCCTACTCTAAAGACGCGGGCGCCGCGATGCTGCTGCTCACGGTCGTCGGCGCGCTGCACCTCGGCGGCGACGACCTCGTCGCGGGGCTGCGCGGCGCGTTCCGGACCGCGCTCGCGCTCGAAGGCTGGGTCAACGTCGCCGACGGCGGCCTCGGCGAGATCGTGCGGCGCGCCGCGGTTCCGGCGCTGATCCCCGCGGGCGTCCTGCTCGGGCTCGCCTTCGCCGCGGCGCTCGCCGTCGGCCTCGCGCAGAACGGCGTCTCGGTGAACTTCGAACGCCTCCAGCTGCGCTGGGAGCGCGTCGACCCGACCAAAGGGTTCGGCAAGCTCTTCAACAAGCGGTCGCTGATGACCCTCGTCGTGAGCGCGGCGAAGGTCGCGATCGTCGCGCGCGTCGCCTGGAGCGCGGTCGCCGAGTCGGCCGCCGCCTTCGCCGCGGCGCCCGTGGTTTCGGTCGGCGTCGCCGCCTCGGTCCTCGGCGCCGCGGCGCTCAAGCTCTGCCTGCGCGTCGCGATGTTCCTCGCCGCGCTCGCCCTCTTCGACGTCTTCTGGCAGCGCTTCTCCCATAAGAAGTCGCTGATGATGTCCAAGCAGGAAGTGAAGGACGAGCACAAGCAGCAGGAAGGCGACGGCCGCGTGAAATCCGAGATCAAGCGGCGCATGAAGCAGATGGCGCGTCAACGCATGATGCGGGACGTCCGCACGGCGACGGTCGTAATCCGCAACCCGACGCACTTCGCTGTCGCGCTCCGCTACGAGCGCGGCAAGGACTCGGCGCCGCGGGTCGTCGCCAAGGGCAAGGACTTCCTCGCGCTCCGCATCCTCGCCGAAGCCGAGAAGCACAAGGTTCCGTGCGTCGCGCGGCCCGAGCTGGCGCGCGAGCTGTACCGCGCCGTGAAGCTCGGCGCGTTCATTCCGGCCGGACTGTTCAAGGCCGTCGCCGCGGTGCTGGCCTACGTCCTCTCCAAGCGCAGGGTCGCGGCATGAACCTCGACGGCTCCCCGAAACTGCTGAAGAACGCCGACTTCCTCCTCGCCGCGGGCGTGCTGGGGATCCTCGCCACCCTCATCGTCCCGCTGCCGACGTTCGTGCTCGACGGCGCGCTGGCGGCGAACCTCGGGCTCGGCGTGCTCATCCTCCTCCTGTCGCTCGCCTGCCGGCAACCGCTGGATTTCTCGACCTTCCCGAGCCTTCTCCTCTTCACCACGCTCGGGCGTCTCGCCCTCAACGTGGCGTCCACGCGCCTCATCCTTCTTGACGGGAACGCGGGCTCGGTGATCGAGGCGTTCGGGCGGTTCGTGGTCGGCGGCGACCTGCTGGTCGGCCTCGTGGTGTTCCTGATTCTGGTGGTGATCCAGTTCATGGTCATCACCAAAGGCGCGGGGCGCATCTCGGAAGTCGCGGCGCGCTTCACCCTCGACGCGATGCCCGGCAAGCAGATGGCCATCGACGCCGAGCTGGGCGCCGGCCACATCGACGAGAAGGAGGCGCGCCGACGCCGCGACGCGGTGGCGGCCGAGGCCGAGTTCTACGGCGCGATGGACGGCGCCGGGAAGTTCGTGCGCGGCGACGCGCTGGCGGGGCTCGTCATCACCGCGATCAACATCGTGGGCGGCGTGGCCATCGGCATCGGCAAGGGCATGCCGGCGATGGACGCCCTCCGCACCTACGCCACGCTGACCGTCGGCGACGGGCTGCTTTCGCAGATCCCCGCGCTTCTCATCTCCATCGCCTCGGGCTTCCTGGTCACGAAGACCAAGGGCAAACACGCTCTCTCCCGCGACCTCGCGGCCCAATTCCTCCTGTCGCCGAAGTCGGTGCGGACGGCGGGCGGCATTCTCGGGCTGCTGGGGCTCGTGCCCGGGCTTCCGACGGTCCCGTTCGTCACGCTCGGCGGGGCCATCTTCGCGTTCGGAGGGTACGCCGCGCGCGTGCGTCCGAAGCTCGACGCCGAGGCCGCCGCGGGCGGCGACGCGGCGGCCGGCGCGGGCGCCGGAGCGGGAGCGGCGGCGTCTTCGACGCCCGCGCGCCCCGGCGAGCCGCCGCGCGCCGACGCGTCCCCCGAGGCGCTCAACGAGCTGCTCAAGGTCGACCGGCTCGGCCTCGAAGTCGGGTACCGGCTCATCACGCTCGTCAATTCCGACGCCCGCGGCGGGCTCCTCGAGCGCATCGCCAACGTGCGGCGCCAGTTCGCCTCGCAGTACGGCTTCGTCGTGCCGTCGATCCGCATCCGCGACAACCTGTCGCTCGAGCCCAACGCCTACCGCGTGCTGCTCGGCGGACAGGAGATCGCCCGCGGGCTCGTGTATCCCGACCACTGGCTCGCCATGTCGCCCGGCGACGCCTCGCAGACGCCGCCCGGCGTGAAGGTGAAAGACCCGACCTTCGGGCTCCCCGCGACCTGGGTGCCGTCGACGCGGAAGTCCGAGGCCGAAGGTCTCGGCTGCACGGTAGTCGACGCGGAGTCGGTGCTGGTGACGCACCTCACCGAAACCCTGAAGGAGCACGCCCACGAGATCCTCTCGCGCGACGACGTGCAGAAGCTCGTCGAGCGCGCGAAGGAGTCGGCGCCCGCGGTCGTGGCCGAGCTCACGCCGGAGACGGCCCCGCTCGGCCTCGTGCAGACCGTGCTGCAGAACCTCCTCCGCGAACGCGTGGCGATCCGCAACCTCCCCGCGATCCTCGAGACGGTCGCCGATCACGCGCGCCGCACCAAAGACCCGGAGGCGGTGTCGGAGGCCGTGCGCCAGCGACTCGCGCGGCTCCTCGTGGAGACCTACGCCGCGCCGGGCGGCGTGCTGCAGGCGCTCACGCTCGATCCGACGTACGAGCAGCAGCTCGCCGACGCGCTGGCGGGTTCGGTCGATCCGCGCGTGCAGGCCGCGCTCGCGCCGAAGACGCTGCAGGCGCTGCAGGACGCCGCGGCCGAGCAGTGGCGCAAGGCGCAGGCGAAGGGCAAAGACCCGGTGATCCTCGTCCGCGGTCCGGTGCGCCGCTACCTCGCCGACCTCTTCCGCGCCCTCACGCCGCGCATCCCGGTCCTCTCGTTCAACGAGGCCGTCGCCGCGCGGAGCCTCGACGCCTGCGGCCAGATCTCGCCGAAGGAAGAGCCCGCGCGGTCTGCGCCGCCGCCGGCGCCTCGCCCGGCGCCGCGCGTCGCGACCGCGACCGCCTGAGGGCGGCCCGCGGTCCTCCCGCGTCGGCGTTCCCCCCGGGGGTCTCGCCGACGCGTCTCGCCCGCCGTTCGCTGCGTCGACGCCCCTCCGCGGGCCGACCGAGCGCGGCGTTCCCCTCGGAATCGGGCCCGCCGAGACCCGTGATCGCGCCTTGATCCCGAAAGATCTCAATAGCTCCGCGCACAGGCGCCGATGAAAGGGGCGACGCCCCGAGGCGTCGTCCGTCCATGTCCGCCTCCTCCTCGTCCAAGGAGGCGCCGAGGCCGCTCGCGCCCGCCGAGGCCGCGTTGCGGTTCGTCCGCCTTCTGCTCGCCGTCGCCGCCGGCCTCGTCGCCGCCGTCGCCGGCGTGCTCGCGTCCACGCCGCTCCCGACCGTGCTCTTCCGAGCGGCGGCCGTGGCGGCCGGGACCCGCGTGCTGGCCGGGTGGATCGGCGCCGCGCTCCTGATCAGCCTCCGTCGGACGCCCGTCGCGGCGCCGCGGGCGGCGGAGGTCGATCGCTGATGGAGAGCACTCCGCACCCGGGCATGACGCCGGAGAAGCGCAACGCCCTGATCGAGGAGTACCTCCCGCTGGTGGGCCACGTCCTCGGCCGGCTCACGATCCACCTCCCCGCCACGCTCGACCGCGAAGACCTCTTCGAGACCGGCGTGCTCGGGCTGATGCACGCCGCCGACACGTTCAACCCGTCGCGCGGCGCGATCTTCAAGACCCACGCCTACGTCGCCATCCGCGGCGCGATCCTCGACGAGATCCGGAAGCACGACCCCGTGCCGCGCTCGCGCCGGGACCGCGTCAAGCAGCTCGCGGCGGCCGAGCGCCGCCTCGCCGAACGCCTGCACCGCGCCGCCACGCCGGAGGAACTCGCCGCCGAGACCGGCCTCACCGTCGAGCAGGTCGAGGAGTCGCTGGTCAACGCCCACGGGGCGGCGATGTTGTCGCTCGAAGACGCGGCGACCGGCCACGCCGGGGACGACGAACGCAGCCTTCTCCAACTCCTGTCCACGCCTGCGAGCGACGACCCGTCCGACCTCGCCGCGAACAACGAGCTGAAGGAGCGCCTGGCCCAGGCCATCCACGAGCTGCCCGAGCGCGAGCGGCGCGTGATCGTCCTCTACTACGCCGAGAACCTGCGCCTCAAGGAAATCGGGGCGCTGCTCGGCGTGACCGAATCGCGCGCCTGCCAGATCCACGCGCGCGCCCTGCTTCAACTCAACCGCCGCGTGCTCGGCGAAAGCGCCGAGGCCGGCGCCGCCGTCGCGCTCTGAGACCCGACCATGCGTCGATCCGCCGTGATCAAGAAAACCGCCGCCCGCCCGGCGCCGCTGCCGGTGCGTATCGGCGAAGGCGCCGAGCCCGCGCCCGTCGCCGAGGCGCGCAACGCCGCTCCGACCGGAGAACCTGTCGTGCGCGTCCGACGTCACGGCGAGCTGGTCGAGGCGCTCGAGGTCACGTGCCCGTGCGGCCACCACATGGTCATCGAGTGCCTCTACGACGCCCGC
>DASPNK010000114.1:0-2133 GCA_035626575.1 Planctomycetota bacterium
GAAGCGCGCGAAGGCGGGCGCTGCCACGGTTAGCAACGGCCTCCCGGCGCGGCAACGTGCCGGCGCCGCGCGGGCCGCGGGCGCGACGCGCCGGAGAAGTCGGCGGGCCCGTTGCGGCGCGCCGCCGTTTACCGGACGATCCCGCCCGAGGAGCTTCCCCATGGCGCGTCTCTACGTTCTCGGCGGCGGCGGCTGGGTGCCGACTCCCAGGCGCAGCACCAACTGCTACCTGCTCGAGACGCGGCGCTCCGCCATCCTCTTCGATTGCGGCGCGGGCGCCGCCCGCCTCGGCGATCCCATGATCCAGGCGGTGCTCCGGCGCGTGCCGCGGGTGCTCGTGCTCCTCTCGCACTACCACCACGACCACGTCGAGGGCCTCTCCTACCTGCCGTTCTTCCTGCGCGACCACGAACTCGTCGTCGCGGCGCCGCCGTCGAAGACGACCGGGATCGCGGCGCGCGACGCCCTGGAGCGGTTCGCCGGTTCGCCTTTCCTCCCGCGGCCGCTGCTCGGCTGGGCCTCCTGGTTCCCGAAGGGCTTCGAAGCGGTCGAGCTGCGCGAAGGCCGCAACCGCGTCGCAGGCGAGTCGGTGGAGGTCGCGCCGCAGCCGCACTCCGATCCGTGCGTCGGATTCCGCGTGCGGGACGTCTGCTACGTGACCGACACGACGGCCCGCCCCGAGACCGCCGCCTTCGCCAAAGGCGCCGCCCTTCTCGTGCACGACGCCTGGCTCGACGCGGAAGACCGCGAGGCCGGGGTCGAAGACCTCTCCCGCCACGCGACGGCCGAAGGCGCCGCGACGATCGCCCGCGACGCCGGCGTGCGCGAGCTGGTGCTGGCGCACCTCAACCCCGCGTATCCGGAGGCGCGCCTCGAACGCATGCGCTTCGCCGCCGCGCGGATCTTCCCCTCGGCCCACCTCGCCGACGATTTCCGCGTCTTCGAGGCGAAGGCGGCCGACGACGAAGAGGCCGCGGTCGAGGCCGCCGATCCCGCGGCCGCCGTCCGCGACGACGGTTGAGCCCGCGGCGCTTGGCCCCTCGCGACGCCCGCAGAGAATAGACGCGCCATGTGGACGCTGCGCGTGATGTCAGGCCCGCGCACGGAGGCGGTGCACGAACTCGCCGTGGGCAAGGAGCTGGTGGTCGGGCGCGACCCCGCGGCCGACGTCGTGCTGCCCGAACGCTCCGTGTCGCGACGGCATTGCCGCGTCGCGGGGACGTCCGCCGGCGTGGAGGTGGTCGATCTCAACTCGGCGAACGGCGTCTGGGTCGACGGCCGGCAGGTCGAGCGCGCGCGACTCGCCGCCGGCGGCGAGATGCTGATCGGGAACGTCCGCATCGCCGTGTCGAGGCGGGACGGGCCGACGGGCATGGTGCCGATCGTCGCCGACGGCGCCGCCGAAGCGCACACCGACCCCGCGCTCGCGCCCGCGTCGTCGAGCGCGCACGTCGCGCCGCGCCTCGACGTCAGCCAGGCGGCCTACCGCGGCCTCGAGAAGGAGCGACTCGCGCTGCTCATCGAAGCCGGCAAGAGCCTCTCCGCCGCGGGCGAAGGCGACGCCGTGCTCGACCGGATCATGGACCATCTGTTCCAGATCCTGCCGGTCAAGCGCGCGGTCCTCGCGCTCGCGGGGCCTGACGGGAAGCTCGCCGCGCGCACGATGCGCCCCGCCGTCGAAGCGGGCGAGCTTTCGCAGGTGTGCAGCCGCCACATCATCCAGCAGTGCCTCGACGAGCGCCGCGCCCGCATCATCGAAGACGCGACGCTGGACGACGCGTTCAACCGCGCGCACTCGATCCTGCAGATGAACATCCGCGCGGCGATCTGCGCGCCCCTGACGGTGCAGAACCGCGCCCTCGGCGCCCTCTACGCGGATTACCCCGGCAAGGCGCGCCTCTACACGCAGGCCGACCTCGA
This sequence comes from Planctomycetota bacterium, assembly GCA_035626575.1. Lineage (GTDB taxonomy): Bacteria > Planctomycetota > CAIWVZ01 > DASPNK01. The sequence continues at coordinate 1,921 of DASPNK010000114.1, forward strand.
CTTCTTCGGCGCGTTCGCCGGCATCGCCGCCGTCGCCCTCGAGAACGCGCGCCTGCAGGCGGACGCCCGCGACCGCATGAAGCTCCAGCGCGACCTCGAAATCGCCGCCGAGCTCCAGCGCGGCCTTCTGCCGGTGGAGGCCGTGGTGCATCCGAAGGTGGAGGTCGATTGGGCGTACCGCCCTTCCCGGATGGTGGGCGGCGACTTCTACGA
>DASPNK010000115.1:0-2644 GCA_035626575.1 Planctomycetota bacterium
GGGGTCGCGCTGTTCTCCGGGAGCCTCTACGCGCTCGCGCTCACCGGCGTGCGGACGTTCGGCGCGGTCACGCCGATCGGCGGCGTCGCGTTTCTCGTCGGCTGGACCCTGATCGCGCTCGGCGCGCGCCGCGGCGGAAGCGCGTCGGCCGCCTAACCGGGCGACGCGGGCTTCGGCGGCTTGACCGCGTCGCCGTAGGGCCGCGTCCACGCGCGCTGCAGGGCGCCGCCGAGGTCGGCGCGCCATCCGGCGGCCTTCGTCGCGACTTTCTCGGTCTTGCGCAGCGTCGCCGCTTCGAGGTCGACCGCGTGCAGCGTGGCCAGCTCGCAGAGGCAGATGAAGACGTCGGCCAGCTCGTCGCCGAACGCCTCCGCGTCGAACGCCTTGCCGTAGCAGTGATGGTCGACGAGGAGCTTGCTCAGCTCGCCGACCTCCTCCGCCAGCGCCGCGACCGATCCGAGCGGCGGGTGCCGAAGGCCTTCCAACGCGACCTCGAGGCGGCGTTGCAGTTCGGACAGCGTGGCGGGCGCGTCGGTCATGGTCATCTCCCGCGGCGATAGCGCACCAGCCGGGACGGACGATCGGAGACGTAGGGAAGGTCGGCGACGGACTCGAAGCCGGCCGCGCGGGCGGCGTCGAGCCCGAGCCGCCGCTCCTCGTCGGAGAGCGCGTCGGATTTCCAGCACACCAGGTGGCCCCCGCGGCGGACGAACGGGCCGCCGCGGACGACCAGTTCGGCGAGGGGACCGACCGCGCGGGCGACGACGGCGTCGCAGGCGCCGAGCCACGGGGACGCGCCCTGGCGGGCGACGTCTTCGGCCCGCGCCCAGAGGACCTCGGCGTTCCGGACCGCCGCCTCGGCGCAAAGCTCGCGGACGGCGTCGGCTTTCTTGCGCGTGCCGTCGAGCAGCAGGACGTCGGCCTTGGGCCACGCGACGGCGATCGGCACGCCCGGGAAACCGCCGCCCGTTCCGAGGTCGAGGACGCGCTCCGGCGCAACTCCTTCCGCGGCCGCGTGCAACGCGAACGCGAGAGAATCGGCGGCATGCCGCAGGATCGCGTCGTCCAGGTCGCGGATCGCCGTGAGGTTGACCTCGTCGTTCTTGCGGAGCAGCGCTTCGAGGTAACTCGTGATCCGCGCGGCGCCGTCCCGCGACAGCGGCGCCCGGAGCCCCGCGGCGGCGGCCAGCAGACGGTCGACGGCGGCCTCCCGCATGGCGGGATGGTCGCCGCAGGCGACGGCCGCACAAGGCCCGCCCCGCGGCCCGTCGCTTGCGACGGGAGAGGCCGAGGGGCATAACGACGCGGACGCGCCGCGCCGCGCGACCCTTCCGAGGACCTCCATGAAGCTCACTCACGTCGCCCTGTCCCTCGCCGTCGCGTGCGCCTTCGCCGCCGCGCAGGATCCCGTCAAGCCGGCCGCCGACAAGCCGTCGCCGAAGGCCGAGTCCCAGCCCGCGCGCAAGCTCGGCCTGGCCAAGCCGCTCGTGATGGAGAAGGACCGCGAGGTCTACGGCGCCGAGCTGACTCTGAAGGAATCGACGAAGCTCGCCGACATCCTCGCCGAACCGAAGAAGTTCGAAGGCAAGACCGTCAAGGTGAACGCCGAGATCGAAGGCGTCTGCCTCAAGAAGGGCTGCTGGATGAACGTGAAGGACGGCGCTCAGAAGGCGACCGTCAAGTTCAAGGACTACAAGTTCTTCGTGCCGCTCGACGTCGACGGGCGCGTCGTCGCCTTCGAGGCCGTCCCGCAGGTGAAGGTGATCACCGAAGCGATGCGCCGCCATTACGCCGAAGACGCCGGCCTCCCCAAGGAGGAGATCCTGAAGATCGTCGGCGACGAGACGAAGGTGGTGTTCATGGCCGAAGCCGTCGAAATCGGCGGCAAGCCGGCGAAGGACGACTGCTGCGAAGGCGAGGTCGAAGCCGACGGCTCGATCAGGAAGGACGCGCCCGCCGAGAAGAAGTCCGACGACGGCAAGAAGCCGGCCGAGAAGAAGGAAGGCGCGGCGGGCGAGAAGAAGGGCTGCTGCGGCGACGCGAAGCCCGGCGAAGCGAAGAAGACCGGCGGCTGCTGCGGCAAAGACGGCTGAGCGAGCGCGCGCCGGGCGGACGCCCGGCGCAGACCTGCGCCCGAAGGGGCGCCGCCGTATCGACGGGCGCGGACGCGAGGCGTTCGCGCCCGCGTCGTTTTCAGGCGCGGCGGCGTTCAGCCCTTCGCGAGCGCCTCGCGGACGCGGGAGATCGCGGGCGCGAACGCGCCGCGGGCGCACCGCGCTTTCGCCTGCTCGGCGGCTTCGAGGATTTCGGCGTCGTCCGCGCCGGCGCGCCGCGCGCCCGCCACGTGGGACGCCAGCTGCTTCGGCGCGTCGGTCGCGATCAGGACCGGAACCGCGACCAGCTCCTTGACGCGCAGCGACAAAACCGGCCGCGACAGCGTCCGACCGTAGGCGTCTTCGATCACCGCGCGTTCGAGGTCGGGATGGAGCCGCGCCAGCTCGGCGCGCACGCGGTCGGCGCGGTCGCCGTAGACCGCCTCGAAGGCCGACGCGCCCGCCGCGGCGCGATCGAGGGCGGCCGGAAGCGCGACCGCGGCCCCGCGTCCCGACGCGCGCCAGGCGGCGAACGCGTTGATCGTGCGCGG
>DASPNK010000116.1:0-3833 GCA_035626575.1 Planctomycetota bacterium
CGCGGCCCTGGACCTCGGCGCGCACGCCCGCGCGGCGCGGCTTCTGCCCGACGATCCCGACGACCTCGCGGCGCTCCGGCTCCGCGCGCGGCTCCGCCGCGCCGTCGGCGACTCCGTGCGCGCCGCCGCGGATTTCGCGGGAGCCGCCTCCCGCGCCGAGGCGCTCACGCCGGCCGAGGCGTGCGACCTCGAGATCGAAGCCGCCGAGGCGAGCCTCGCCGCGGGTCGCCTCGCCGACGCGCGCGGGGCGCTCGAGCGCGCCGCGCCGGCCCTGGCGGGGCGGCTCCACCCGGCGGACGCCGTCCCGCCGCCCGGCCCGATGGAGGAGCTTCGCGGGCCGCTGCTCGCGTGGCCCGGCGACGACGCGCGCCGCGTCGCCGCGTGGCTGTCCGCGCGCGGCGACCTCGCCCGCGCCGAGGGCGAATTGCCCGCCGCGGCGCACTGCCACCTCGGCGCGCTGAAGCTGGCCGCGCGGCTCCGCGACGGCGCGCTGCACGGCCGCGCGCTGCACGCTCTCGGCACGGCGTATCTGCGCGCCGGGCGCTCCGAGGCGGCCGAGCGCTGGTTCCTCCGCGCGTTGCCGGTGCGCGCGGAGGCCGGCGACGCCAAAGGCCTCGCCGACACGGCCAACAACCTCGGAGTCCTTTACCGGACGTCGGGCCGCACCGCGGAGGCGGTGGAGCAGTTCACCCGCAGCCTGCGCCTGCGCCGCCGCCTCGGCAACGCCGCCGACGAGTCGGCGAGCTACCTCAACCTCGCCAACGTCTATTACGAACGCCGCGAGCTGGAGCCCGCGATCCGCTACTGGCGGCGCGCGCTGCAGATCTCGCGGCGCCTCGGGGACGCCCAGGCCGAAGCGCGGATCCTGAACAACCTCGGCGCCGCGGCGTTTCTGCGGCGCTCGTTCGAAGAAGCGCTGCGCTGCTTCCGAGACGCGGAGGCTCTGGCGCGTCGGGCGGGACACGTCGCCGACGCGCTCGAACGCCGGCTCAACGCCGCCGACGTGCTCGCGGCGCTGGGCGCGCGGGAGCGCGCGCTGCGCACGATCCGCACGGCGGCGCGCGCGGCGGAGGCGCGGGGCCTCGGCGAGATCGCCGCGCGGGCGAGGCTCGTCACGGCGCGGGTCCGGCTCGCCGAAGGAAGACACGCCGAGGCGTTGTCCGAGCTCGCGGCGGCCGAAGCGTCGCCCGACGCGGGGCCCTCGCTGAAAGAGGACGTCCGGCTCGAAGCCGCGGCCGCCGAGCTGGCGCTCGGGGCGCCGGAGCGCGCCGAGGCGTGGCTCGACCTCGCGGAGCCGGGGCTCCTGGCGCCGGAGGCCCGACTCTGGGCGACGGCGCTGCGGGTCCGCCTCGCCGAACGGGAGGGGGCGGACGCGGTGAGGGCCGCGCTGCCCGGGCTCGCCGCGGCGGCGCGCGAAGCGGCGCGGCTCCGGTTGCCGTGGACGGTGTTCGAAACCGAACGCGCCCACGGGCGCGCGTGGCGGTTCGTCGGCGAGCCGGGCCGGGCCCGGGCGGCGTATTGCGCCGCCTTCGAGGCGTTGGAAGGCGTCCTCCGCGGCGTCGCCGACGAGAGGCTGCTCGACGCCTTCGTGCGCTCGCGCCCCGTCCGCGGCTTCGCCGAGGAGCTGGAGTCGTTCGGCGAAGAGGCCGCCCGCGAACGCGAAGCGCTTCCCGCCGAGGCGGCGCGCGAGCTTTGCCGTCGCGCGAAGGACGCGTTGTTCGACGCCGAGCGCGCTCTGGCCGGCGCCGACTCGGCGCGCGCGGGCGGCGAAGCGGTCCGCCGCACGCTCGAGGTGACGCGGGCGCTTTCGAGCACGCGTCCCCTCGACGACCTGCTCCGCGACCTCGTCGACGCGGCCGCGGACTTCTCGGGGGCGGAGCGCGGCTTCGTGGTGCTCGTGGACGAACGCGGGCGCATCCGCATCCCGGTGGCGCGCGACCGCGCCCGGGAGGCCGTGCACGACCCGCTGCGTCAGGTTTCGCGCCGCGTGGTCGACGACGCGCTGCGCCGGAACGCGCCGGTCCGCTACGACAACGCCATGAGCGACGGCGCGCTGGCGAGCGCGGCGTCGGTGATCAATCTCGAGCTGCGCTCGGTCATGTGCGCCCCGCTGTCGCGCGGCGGCGCGCCGTTCGGGCTCCTCTACGTCGACCACCGGTCGCGGGTCGCGCGCTTCGGCGACGCCGACGTCGAAATGCTCGGCCTTTTCGCCATGCAGGCCGCCGTCGCGCTCGAGAACGCGCGCCTGGTGCGCGAGCACGTGCGCGACGAGAAGCTGAAGCTCCTCGGCAACCTCGCGGGCGGCGTCGCGCACGACTTCAACAACCTGCTGACCGCCATCCTCGGGAGCGTCCAGAGCGTGACGCCCCGGTCCGGAGAGGCGGCGCTCGACGCAGCCCTGCGCACGATCGAAAAGGCGGCTCGCGACGGCGCGGCGTACGTGCGACGCCTGCAGAGCTCCTCCCGCACCAACCGCGAGGACGCCTTCGGCGCGGTGGACCTGCGCGAGCTGGCCGAAGACGTCGCGGCGTTCACCCGCGGCGCGCGGGACCGCGCGGCGCTCCAGGGACGGAAGCCGACGACCGTGGAACTGGAGGTCCCGGCGGGGCTGTACGCGCTGGGCGACGCGGTCGACCTGCGGGACGTTTTCGTGAACGTCGCGCTCAACGCGATCGCGGCGATGCCCGACGGCGGTCGCCTCCGGCTGTTCGGCGGGCGCGACGGCGGCCGCGTCTACCTGGAAACGGCCGACGACGGCGTCGGCATGAGCGAAGAGGTGCGCGAGAACCTCTTCGATCCCTACTTCACCACGCGCGGGGCGGACGGCATGGGGCTCGGCATGAGCATCGTGCTCGGCATCGTGGCCCGCCATCAGGGGACGATCAAAGTCGAGAGCGCCCCGGGGCAGGGGACCCGCGTCCGCGTCGAACTGCCCGCGGCGAGCGCTCCGGCGCCGGCCCCGGAGGCGGCGCCGTCGCCCGCGGCGGCCGAAAGCGAGCTCGCCGCGCGCCGGGTCGGCCGTCGCGTCCTGGTGGTGGAGGACGACCCGGCGGTGCGCCGCGTGCTGTGCGACGCCGTGAGGACCGCGGGCTACCGGGTCGCGGAGGCGCCGGACGGGCCGGAGGCGTTGCGGCGCCTCGCCGACGCCCGCTTCGATCTCGTGATGACCGATCTCGGCATGGTGCCGATGAACGGTTGGGATGTCGCACAAGCGGTCAAAGCGGAAGATCCGACGACGACCGTCTATTTAGTCACCGGGTGGGGCGCTGAAATCGACCAGGAGACCGCGCGGAGGCACGGCGTCGACGCCCTGGTGCGCAAGCCGTTCGACGTGACCGCGTTGGCCCGTCTGGTGGACGACGGCGTGGCGCGCACCGAGCGTCTGCGCGCGGCCGCGACCTCGTGAGTCACGAGGCCGCGGCGACGAGCGTTCTCAGGCGAGGGCGTCCTGGATGACGGGACCACCGGTCCTCGCGCTCACCAGCCACGTTCCGTCTTCGAACACCAGCACGACGACCGCGCTCAACGTCGCGCCTCCGAGGCCCGACGACGACGGGATTTGCGTCGAGATCGAGGCGCCGAATCCGGAGATCGGCGTCGACGCGCCCTGCCACACCTGGCCGCCCACGGGAAGAAGGAGCTTGAGCCCGCCGACTTCGCAGAGGGTCGATCCTTCCGTCGTGCCGCAGAAGACGTAAGCCGTGGTCCCGGCGGGGAGCGCCGTCGACGACCCGACCCAAAGCGGCGTCGCGTCGCCGGTCTTCGCGGTCAACCGCAGGAATTTGGCGTCGATCGACGGAGCCACCGGTGCGACGGCGCCCAGGGCGGCGGCG
>DASPNK010000117.1:0-3576 GCA_035626575.1 Planctomycetota bacterium
GACCTGGTCGCCGAAGGCCGCCGACGGCACGAGGCCGTCGCCGGACTCCTCGTCCGCGCCTCCGAGGGTCGCGCCCTCTTCGAAGCGACGTCGCCACGACGCGCCCTGGCCGCGCGCCCACCACGCGACGGTCGCGAACCCGTACGCCTCCCGCAACGCGCGCGTGAACGCCGAGGCGACGGCGTCGACCGAATCGGCCGCTCCCGCGCCTTCGAGGAGCGCGTCGACCAGGTGCTTGTCGGCGCCCGCTTCGGCCGCGCGCAGCCGCTCCGCGTCCTCCTGCGTGGTGACGCGCCAGGTGACCATCGCCCCCGCGCACGCCCCGTCGGCGCCCTTCACGGCGACCAGGTCGAAGCGCACGGTTTCGGCGCCGAACGTCCCCGAAAGCGAGCACGGCAGCGTCGCGGGCGACGCGAGCCGACGCCGCGTTTCGACCGGGTCGGCGGTGAGCTCGGCGAACGGCGCGCCGACCGCCTCGTCGCCCGCCGGGCGGCCTTCGCGCGGCAGCGCGGCGAAGGCCTCGTGCCCCGCGCGGTTCTGCCACGAGATCCTGCCGTCGACGCCGACGAACATCGTCGGCGTCGGGGCGTCCTCGACCATCGCCGTGATGCGCTCCATCTCGCGCATCGTGGCGCGCAGCCGCCCGACGTTGCGGTTGATGAGCGACGCCATCTCGCCGATCTCGTCCTTCGACGTCGTCGCGAGCTCGCGCGCGCCGTCGAAATCGCGGAGCGCGTCGACCATCGACCGCAGGGCGTCCCCGACGCGGCGCGCGATGCGCCACGCGGTGAAGAGACCGACGCCGAGCGCGACGAGGGTGGCGCAGAGCGCGACGGCGCGATTCGTCGCCGCGCGGGCCTGCGCCTCGTCGACGAGGCCGCCGGAGCAGCGCTCGATCAGCTCGGTCAGACGGGCGAGGTCCGTCTCCAGCTCACGGAACGACTTGTCGAAGCCGGGCAGCTCCGCCCGCCCCGTCGCGGCGTCGACCCTGGCGCCCGCGACGATCGCGCCCGCCGCGCGGAAGTACGCCTCGGCGCGCGGCCGGACCTGCTGCACCGCCGTGCGCACGTCCTTCGGGAGGTCGAGCGCTGCGATCTTGTCGAGATGGTGCCGGAACGACGCGGCGAACGACTCGTGCTCCTCGGCGAACCGCTTGACCGCCGCGGCGTCGTTCACGTCGGCGGCCATGATCGCGCCGTAGGCGACGGAACGCAGGCCGTCGTGCGCCATGTCGACCGTCGCCGCCGCGCGCATGGCGGGCATGCGGACCCGCCCGAGAGCGGTCACGTCTTCGGAGAGGTCGCGGATGACCGCGAGGCACACCACCGAGATCAGCACGCCGGCGGCCGTCAACACCCCCGCCTGCGCCGCGATCTTGCGGCCCACGGTCAGATCCCTGAATCGAAACCCCATCGTCCCGCTCCCCGGCGACGCTCCGGCCTTCGCCGTGCGCCGCGTGTGCGTCCCCTCAGCGGCGCGACCGACCGTCGCCCGCCGCGACGTCGGCGTCCACGGCCGCGTCGGCGTCGAGAACCAGCAGGAGGCCGTTCTCGAGCTTGTAGGCGCCGCGGATCAGCCGCCGCGCCTCCCCATCCAGCGTGTCGGGCGGCGGCTCGAAGCCCTCCGCGTCGACGTCCTCCACGTCGCCGATCTCGTCGGCGAGCAACGCGACCGGCCCTTCCGGCGTGCGGATCACGACGTTGATCGACGGCCGCCCGTCGTTCCGCGGCGCGAACCCGAACCGGCTCCGCAGGTCGACCGCGGTCACGATGCGACCGCGGAGATTGATCAGTCCGGCGACCGACGCCGGCGCGCGGGGCACCCGCGTCACCGCGACGTGACGGAGCACCTCCTGCACGCGCAGCACCTCGAGGCCGAGGTGGAGCCCGTTCAACCGGAAGGTGCAGTGCTGGACGCGTCCCATGGAGTCCCCGTCAGCGGCGCGGCGCCGTGCGCAGGCCTTCTTCGACGAGCGCCTGGAGGTCGAGCACGTCGACCGTCCGTCCCTGGATCACCGCGACGCCGGCGAGCCCGCGGCCGCGCACGTCGCGGCGGACCGTCACGGCCTCCTCCACCACGTCGACGACCTCCTCCACCACGACGCCCGCGACGCGGTCGCCGTCGCCGCACACGATGACCGGCACTCCGCCGCGCGCGTCGACCTCGGAGGCCGTCGGGCACGCCTCGCCGAAGAACGTGCAGAGGCGCACCACCGGCAGCAGATCGCCGCGGTACTGCGCGACCTCGATGCCGGCGGCGCGCTCGAAGGCCGACGGCTTGAACTCCTCGAGACGGGTCACGCTCTCGAGAGGGATGGCGTAGCGCCGGCCGCCGGACGCGGCGACCAGCCACGCGCGGGGCCCGCGGTCGCTCGAAGGGCGCGGTTCGAGCGACGCGGCGTCGGAATCGGCGTCCCGCAGGACGTCGCGCCGCCGCGCCACCGCGATCCGGCCGGCGTGGGCCAGCCCGGCGACGTCGAGGATGAGAGTGACGCCGCCGTCGCCCATGATCGTCGCGCCGGCGTAGAGGCCGATCTTCTTCAGCCGCTTCGCCAGCGGCTTCACCACGATCTCGCCGGTGTCGCAGACGCCGTCGACGACGAGCCCGAAGACGCGGTCGTCGGCCTGGAGGACCACGATGTGCTCGGCGTCGGCGTCGGGGCCGGCCGACGGCGCGGGCGCGGCGCCCGTCCGGCCGACGAGGTCGGCGAGGCGGACGAGCGGCAGCAGCTTGCCGCGCAGCCGGTAGACCGGCGCGCCGTGAAACGACTCCACGCCGTGCTCGGAGTCGAGGCGCACCAGCTCGAGCAGGCTGACCTGCGGGATGGCGTAGCGGTCGGCGCCGCACCGCACGGTGAGGGCCGGCACGATCGCCAGCGTGAGCGGGATGCGGATGCGCAGCGTCGCGCCTTCGCCGGGCTCGCTGGCGAGGTCCACGGCGCCGCCGATGCGCTCGACGTTGGTCTTCACCACGTCCATGCCGACGCCCCGTCCCGAGACCTTGGTGACGGCTTCGGCGGTGGAAAATCCCGGCAGGAACACGAGGTTCTGCACCTCCCGGGGCGTCATGCGCTCCGCCTGCGCGGGCGTGATGACGCCGCGCTCCAGCGCCCGGGCGCGGATGCGATCCGGCCGCACCCCGCCGCCGTCGTCGGAGATCTCGAGGATCACCTGGCCGCCTTCGTGGTAGGCGGCGAGGCGCACGCGGCCCTCCGCGGGCTTGCCGGCGGCGAGGCGCGCCTCCGGCGTCTCGATCCCGTGGTCGCAGGCGTTGCGGATGACGTGCGTCAGCGGGTCCTTCACCGCTTCGAGGATGGAGCGGTCGACCTCGACGTCCTGCCCCTCCATCTCCACGCGGATGCGCTTGCCGAGGGACGCCGCGACGTCGCGCACCAGCCGCGGGAACTTGTTCCAGAGGTTCCCGATGGGCTGCATGCGCGTCTTCATGACGCCCTCCTGCAGCTCGCTGGCGATGAGGTTGAGCCGCTGGGAGGCCCGGATCAGGTCGGTGTCGTTGGTGCGGCCCACGTACTGGACGACCTGGTTGCGGGTGAGCACCAGCTCACCGACCAGCAGC
>DASPNK010000118.1:0-5730 GCA_035626575.1 Planctomycetota bacterium
CCGACCACCTTCACGCACCCCATGAAGCCCAGCGCGTTGGCGATGGCGGCCTTCAGCTCGCGCCGGTCGACGACCAAGTCGAGCATCCCCTTCTCGAGCAGGAACTCCGACCGCTGGAACCCTTCGGGCAGCTCGGTGCGCAGCGTCTCCTGGATCACGCGCGGTCCGGCGAACCCGATGAGCGCGCCCGGCTCGGCCACGATGACGTCCCCGAGCGCGGCGAACGACGCGGTGACGCCGCCGGTCGTCGGGTCGGTCAGCACCGAATAGAAGGGCACGCCGCGCCGGCCGAGCCGCTCCAGCGCCGCCGACGTCTTCGCCATCTGCATGAGCGACACCGCGCCTTCGTGCATGCGCGCGCCGCCGGACGACGACACCACCACCGTCGGAAGCAGCTCTTCGGCGCCGAGCTCGACGGTGCGGGTCACCTTCTCCCCCACCACCGAGCCCATCGACCCGCCCATGAAAGTGAAGTCGAGGACGCAGATCGCGACCGGCTTGCCGTGGATGCGGCCCGAGCCCGCCGTCGCCGCCTCCAGCTCGCCGGTCTTCTTCACCGACTTGGCGAGCTTCTCGGGATAGGCGTCTTTGTCGACGAACTGCAGCGAGTCGGTCGGGAAGAGATCGGGCCAGCGCTCTTCGAACGAGCCTTCGTCGAGGAGCAGCTCGAGGCGCCGTCGCGCGGAAACCGGAGCGTGGAATCCGCACTCCTTGCAGACGTTGAGGTTCTCCTCGAACGCCTTCTGGAAGAGCGTCGCGCCGCAGCGTCGGCACTTGATCCAGACGCCTTCCGGCATCTCTTTCTTCTTGCGGAAGCGGCCCCAGGCCATCAGACGCCCTCCCCGTCCGCGCGGAGCGCGGCGATCGCCGCCCCGCGATCGGGCTTGCCGAACACCGCCGACCCCGCCACCAGCACCGTCGCGCCCGCCTCCCGCGCGGCCTTCGCCGTCGCGGCGTTGATGCCGCCGTCGATCTCGATCTCCCCGCGGAAGCCGAGGGCGCGCAGCTCGCCGATCTTCGGCAGCACCTCCGGCATGAACGCCTGGCCGCCGAAGCCGGGGAACACCGACATCACGAGCACGAGGTGCAGCCGGTCGAGCCACGGCTTCAGGCGCGCCGCCGGCGTGTCGGGGTTGATCGTCATCGCGGGCTTCACGCCGCAGGCCTCGAGGCGGTCGATCACCTTGCCGGGATCGCAGGGCGCCTCGACATGAAAGGAGATCAGGTCGGCCCCCGCCTTCGCGAACGGTTCGGCGTACGCGAGCGGGTCGGTGATCATCAGATGCGCGTCGAGGAAGAGCCTGGTCGAACGGCGGATCGAGGAGACCAGGGGCGGCCCGAACGTGATGTTCGGCACGAAGTGCCCGTCCATCACGTCGAGGTGCAGCCAGTCGGCGCCCGCCGCCTCGGCCGAGGCGATCTCTTCGCGCAGCCGCGCGAAATCGGCGGACAGGAGCGACGGCGCGATCTTCAACGCCGCGCTCAGGACTTGTCCTTGAGGGCCGCGATGCCGGGAAGCGTCTTCCCTTCGAGCAGCTCGAGGCTCGCGCCGCCGCCGGTGGAGACGTGCGTCATCCGGTGCGCGACGCCCAGCTGGTTCGCCGCCGCGGCCGAGTCGCCGCCGCCGATCACCGTCATCGCCTTCGAGGCGGCGCACGCCTCGGCCACGGCGCGCGTGCCTTCCGCGAACGGCTTCATCTCGAAGACGCCGAGCGGGCCGTTCCACAGCACCGTGCCCGCCGCCGCGATGCGCTCCTTGAAGAGCGCGACGGTCTTCGGCCCGACGTCGAGCCCCATCCATCCCGCGGGGATGTCGCCTTCGACGGTCCTGCGGTTCGCGTCCTCCTTGAAGGCGTCGGCGATCACGTGGTCGACCGGCAGAAGCAGGGCGACCTTCTTCTCCTTCGCGAGGGCGATCAGGCGCCGCGCCGTTTCGATGCGGTCGGATTCGAGCTTCGAGGCGCCGACCTGCCGCCCCTCGGCGGCGAGGAACGTGTACGCCATGCCGCCGCCGACGAGCACCGCGTCGACCTTCGAGAGGAGGTTCTCGACGAGGAGGATCTTGTCGGACACCTTCGATCCGCCGACGATCGCGACGAACGGTCGCGCCGGGTCGCCGAGGATGCGTCCGAACGCTTCGACCTCCTTCTGCACGAGGAAGCCCGCATAGGCCGGGAGGTGTTTCGCGACGCCCGCGGTGGAGGCGTGGGCGCGGTGACAGGTCCCGAACGCGTCGTTGACGAACACGTCGCCGAGTTTCGCCAGCGCCGCGGCGAACGCGGGGTCGTTCTTCGTCTCCCCCGGCCAGAAGCGGACGTTCTCGAGCAGGCACGCCTCGCCGTCCTTGAGCTTCGCGACCTCGGCGACGGCGGACGGCTGATCGACGTGGTCGACCAGCGGCACCGGCGCGCCGAGATGCTTCGCGAGCGCCTCCGCCACGGGCTTGAGCGACGCCTCCGGCGCGCGCTCGCCGTCGGGGCGGCCGAGGTGCGACATCATCACCAGGCGCCCGCCGGAGGCGAGGACGTGGCGGACGGTCGGCAGGCTCTCCCGGATGCGCGTGTCGTCGGTGATGACGCCGTTCTTCATCGGCACGTTGAAGTCGGCGCGCAGGAGGACGCGGCGGCCGCGCAGGGGCACGTCGCGCACGGTGGCCTTGTTCATGCGGAACCTCGCGACGGGACTCTATCAGCGACCTTCGAGGTGTTAAGCCGGCGCGTGGACTCCCCCGCCCGCCGAGCCTTCGCCGCCCTGCCGCTGCGCCCCGGCGCGAGGGTCGGCGTGGCGTTCTCCGGCGGCCCTGATTCCGCGGCGGCGCTTCGCCTCGCCGCCGAACGCGGCGCGGCCGAGGGTTTCGAGACCGTCGCGATCCACGTCGACCACGGCCTCCGGCCGGAGAGCGCCTCCGAGGCGGCGCGGGCGGCGGCGATCGCCGCGCGGCTCGGCGTTCCCTGCGTCGTCCGCCGAGAGGACGTGCGCGCCTGGCGCGCGCGCCGCGGCGGGTCGCTCGAAGGGGCGGCCCGCGAACGCCGCTACGCGGCGCTGGCCGAAGAAGCCGCCCGCCTCGCCCTCGACGCGACGGTCGTCGCCCACCATCGGGACGACCAGGTCGAAACCGTGCTGCTGGCGCTGCTGCGCGGCGGCGGGTTCGACGCGCTCGCGGGCATGTCGCCGGCGCGCCCGTTGACCGCGGCTTGCGTCCTCCTCCGCCCGTTCCTCGACGTTGCGCGCGACGATCTCCGGCGCGATTCCCCCGCCGGCGACGCGGTCGACGATCCGAGCAACTTCGACGAGCGCTTCCGGCGGAACGCGGTCCGCCGCGCGCTCCTGCCGGCGCTGCGCGGCGTCGAGCCCGACGTCGACGCGCTCGTGCTCGCCCTCGCCGCCGACGCCCGCGCCGTCGTCGACGCCGCCGACCGCGCCTGGGCGCGGGTGATCGACCAGGCCCGCGTCGAACCCGGGCTCTTCGAGGCTCCGCGCGCCGCGCTCGACGCCGCGGGTCGCATCGCGCGGCGGCGCGGCTGGGTGCGCGTGTTCAAGGAGTCGGACGCGTTCGGCGGGCCGGCGAGCGAAGGGCTGCTGACGACCCTCGAGCACGCCTTCGAGCGCCCGCCGCACCACGACGACCTCCGACCCGGCGTGCGCCTGCTGAGCGGCGCCGAGACTACGGCGCTCTACGTCGCCGCGTCCCCGTTCGATTCCGTCGCGACGTTCCCCGCGGACGCCGCGCGGCTCGAGTTGCCGGCGGGCGGTCCGCGCCGCGTCGTCGTCCGCCGCCTCCCGCACGGCGAACCGCCGCCGGCCGACGCCGACGCGCCGCGGCGCTTCCGCCTTCATCTCCGCGACGGCGCGACGCTCGAAGTCCGCGAGCCTCGACCCGGAGACCGGTTCCTGCTCGAGCGCGGCGACGGGCGCGGGCGCGCCTTGGACGTGTTGACCGACGCGAAGGTGTCGCGCGTCTGGCGGCGCCGGGTCCCGCTCGTTTTCGTCGACGGAGCGCTGCGCTGGATCGCGGGCGTGCGGCGCGTCGGCGTCGCGGGCGAAGGCGCCGCGAACGCCGAGCTGATCCTCGAGGGGCCGGCCCCGTGGATCGACGCCCCGCGCGCCTGACGCGCGGGGCGGTCGGATCAGGTCATTTGAACGCGACCGCGTAACCGTCGCGCGTGAGGCCGATCAGGAGGTTGTTCGGACCGCCTCCGAGGACCATGTCGAACCGCGACAGGCGCGCCGTCTCGAGGATGCGGCCGTCTTTGGCGTCCACGCGGTGGATGCGGCCGTCGCCGGCGCGCAGGTAGCCGCGCGTCCCGTCGAGCGCGAGCGCCTCGGCGGCCGCTTCCCACGGGTGCGACGGCTTCGCCGCCGGATCGGACGACGGCCACGCCGGCATGCCGTCGGCGAGCTTCACCGCGACCATGCGGTCGGCGTTGCGCGCGAACACCACGCCGTTCAGCGCCACGGCCTTGCCGGTGAACGGCGATTCGGTGCGATACACCCATTCCGGGCGGCCCGTCGCGCCGTCGAGGCAATAAAGGCCGCGGTCTTCGCAGGGCACGAGGATCCGCGTGGTGACGCGGCCGGCTTCGGCCGACTCGACCGTGGTGATCTCGCCCGAAACCGCGCCGAGCAGCTTGCGCGTCCACGCCGGGGCCTCCGGCGCGGGATCGTTCCACGCGGCCGCGGGGACCGCGACCACGGTGCCGTCGAGGCACGCCGCCACGGCGAGGCGCCGCGGCAGGCGCGGCGTCAGCACCGGGCCCGCCGTGATGAGCGTCGGCGCCGGAAACGCCCAACCGACGCGACCGTCGACGGGGTTGAGCGCGGCGATGCGATTGGTGCCGAGCGACGAGACGAACACCGTCGACTCCGACGACGCCGCGGGCTCGGTGGTGGAGAGGTCGAGCTGCACGCGGATGTGGGTGGCGCGCGCGCCCGTGCGGCGGTCGAGCACGGTCATGCCGCCGTCGACCTCGGTGAGGACCGCGACGTATTTGTCGCCGGGCATGGGCTCGACGCGCAGGCGGTTCGGGCCGATCGACGTGACCCAGTTCGGAACGCCGGTGCGCGCGTCGACGCTCTGCATTTCGAACTGCCGCGACGCCGGATTGAACGCCTCCAGCAGGAGATCGCGGCCGGACACCCAGGCGCGCTCGACGACGAGGCCGCGGAGGTAGTTCGCGGCCCACGCGTCTTCCGTCGCCGCCGGAGCGGCCGCGGCGCGCAGCGTCTCGAGCCGGTCCGCCCCTTCGACGTTCTCGCGCGCCGTCGGCTCGGCGTGCGTCGAATCGTCCGCGGCGCAGCCCCAGAGCATCCAAACGACGGGCAGCGCGGCGAGCGGGCGCCGGTTCCAGTTGAGCATCGTCAGCGTCTCCATCAACGCCTCGCGCGCGAGGCGGTCTTTTTTCCCAGCGGGGGCGCGGAAGGCGCTAACTATAGGCCCGACCGGGCCTCCGTCAAGAAAACGACGCGCCGCCCGCGAGCCCATGCCGAACGCGCTTTCCCACGTCCCCGCCGACCGCGTCGCGGCGGGCCTCGCGCGCGTCCGCGAACGGATCGCCGCCGCGGCCGCGCGGGCCGGGCGCGACCCGGCCCGCATCACGCTGGTCGGCGTCACGAAAACGGTCGATGTCCCGACCGCGGCCGCGCTCCTCGCGGCGGGGTGCGCCGACCTCGGCGAGAACCGGCCCGAAGACCTCGCGGCGAAGGCCGCCGCTCCGGAGCTGCGAGGCGCCC
>DASPNK010000119.1:0-7262 GCA_035626575.1 Planctomycetota bacterium
GACGCGAAGGAGCGCAGGACCGTCGCACGCGAAGCGCGCGACGGCCCTGCTTCGGAGTGCGTCGGCGAGCCTCGGTCCTGGAGCCACACCGCACCGCGCCGATCGGCGACGGCCTTGTCGCAGGGCTCGCCGACGTCGACCGCGGCAGTGCCTTCGCGCGCTTCGCGTGCGAAGGAACTGCGCTCCGCACGCCGGTCGGAAGATCGAGTCGGACGCAGGGGTTCGCACGACGCAAAGAAGCGACGCGACGGAGAAGCGACGCGGCGCGAAACAGCTCCACGACGCGAAGGAGCGCAGGACCGTCGCACGCGACGCGCGCGACGGCCCTGCTTCGGAGTGCACGGGCGAGCCTCGCGACCTTCGCCGCCGTGTCCACGGCGGCCGTAGCTCAACGAAGCAGGTTCGTCGCTCCGCATCGCGGCGCGTGCGAACCTGCGCTCCAGGCGCCGCACCACACCGCACGGCGCCGCGCCGCACCGCGCCGATCGGCGACGGCCTTGTCGCAGGGCTCGCCGACGTCGACCGCGGCAGTGCCTTCGCGCGCTTCGCGTGCGAAGGAACTGCGCTCCGCACGCCGGTCGGAAGATCGAGCCGGACGCAGGGGTTCGCACGACGCAAAGAAGCGACGCGACGGAGAAGCGATGCGACGCGAAGCAGCGACGCGGCGCGAGGCAGCTCCACGACGCGAAGGAGCGCAGGACCGTCGCACGCGAAGCGCGCGACGGCCCTGCTTCGGAGTGCGTCGGCGAGCCTCGCGACCTTCGCCACCGCGTCCACGGCGGCGGAAGATCGACGAAGCAGGTTCGTCGCTCCGCATCGCGGCGCGTGCGAACCTGCGCTTCCGGCGTCGCTTCGCATGACTGCGGGAGGCGGAAGCTGTCTCGATGCATCGGAGAGTTGCTCGAGGAAGGGCCGGCGGAGGCGCGGAAAGCGGCGGCTGCGGCGGTCGGCGCCTCGATGGCCGCCGTGGCCTTCGACGGCTACGTCACGATGGACGGAACGCGCATGGACGCCGTTCTCGTCGAAGCCTCCGCGGCGGGCTCATCGACAGGGGGCGGCCGTTGTTCGAAGCTTGACGTCGCGGCGTCGCCGGCGTCGCGCCGCGAGCCCGTCGCCGGCGCGGCCCGCGGTTGCATCCGATTCCCGGCGAGAACCGTAAAGCGACGACCGCCGCCGTCGTGAAAAAAACCGGGGCGGGGTCCGTCCAGACCCCGCCCCGGCGGCTCTCTACGCCCGGAATGTGAGATCCGCGCCGCGCGGTTCGATGCGCAGGCGCGGTCGTCCGTCCGTCCCGTCCGGCGTCGCGCGCCGGGCGGCGCGAGGTCCGGGCCTCGCGCTTCGCGTCCTGCGGCGTCGTCGGGGTGAGACCGGCGGCGCCGCGTCCGTTGTGCGATCAGGGAAGCGCCGGCGCCTCCTCTTCCTCGAGCGGCGCCGAAGGCTCGGACGCCGGGGCCGGGCGCTCGAGCGCGCGGCCTTCGGTCTCGAAGACGATCTCTTTCTGGCGGACCTTGGCCTTCACCGTCATGCCGTCGCGGATCACGCGCTCGAGCATGAGGTCGGTGAGGGGCGTCTCCACCAGCTTCTTGATGGTGCGCTTCAGCTCGCGGGCACCGCACTCGCGGCGCCAGCCGGCGTCGACGACGTAGCGCTTCACCTCGGGCGAGAACTTCAGCGTCACGCCCGCGCGCTCGGCGATGCGGCCGAGATCCTGCAGCATCAGGTCGGCGATGCGCGTGGAGTCGTTCCTGGTGAGCGTGTTGAACACCACGGTCTCGTCGATGCGGTTGAGGAACTCCGGGCGGAAGCACTTCTTCAGCGCCTCGTTGATCTCCTCGCGCATCTGCTCGAAGGGCGTCGCCGCGCGCTCCTCGGCGTCGAAGCCGATCGCGGAGCGGCGCTGGTCGGCCTCGCGCACGCCGAGATTGCTGGTCATCAGCACCAGCGCGTTCTTGAACGAGACCTTGAAGCCCTTGGAGTCGGTGACGGTGCCCTCGTCGAGCAGCTGCAGCAGGATGTTGTGCATCTTGCTGTGCGCCTTCTCGATCTCGTCGAAGAGGACGACGAACTCGTCCAGCTCTTTGGCCGCTTCGGTGAGGTAGCCGCCTTCGTTGTGCCCGATGTAGCCCGGCGGCGCGCCGATCAGCTTGGCGTATTCGTGCGGCAGCGCGTACTCGGAGCAGTCGACGCGGATGAGCCGCGACTGCGAGCCGTAGAGGTACTCGGTCATCGCCTTCGCGAGCTCGGTCTTGCCGACGCCCACGTGACCGACGAAGAGGAACGCGCCGACGGGGCGCCGCTGGTCGCGCAGGCCGACGCCCGCTTTCTTCACCGCGCGGGACACGACGTCGATCGCGTGCTCCTGGCCGACGACGCGCTTCTTCAGCTCGCGGTCGACCACCATCAGCCGCTGCAGACGCGACTCGTCCTTCCGGTCCTTGCCCGAGAGCATGCCCGTCGCCGCGCCGGTCTTGCCGCCTTCGCCGCCCGCCACCGGCATCGAGACCTGGTGAATCTCCAGCCCCGGGTTCACCTCCGTCGTGAGGAGATAGAGCAGCTCGATCAGATCCTGCCCCCCGGCGTGCCGCGCGCGCTCGACGCGGGCGTCGAGGCCGGGGTTGAACTCGAAGACGCACGCTTTGACCACCTCGCGTTGATAGGCGGCCTTGTTGGACACCGCCGCGCCGTCGAGGACGCGCTTCTGATCCTGTTCGGAGCAGGCCCGGACCTTGACGAACTCGTCCAGCGCCTCGCAGTACTTGAGGACCAGGTTGAACTCGACACGCATCATTTCCCACGCCCTCCCGGCGGGTTCACGCCCGAACGCGCGCGACCGCGCGTCTTGCCCGCGCGCCGCCGCACGCTCGCGTTTCGCGCCTCCCGACGCGATTCGCGACGCTCTCGACGTCGCGCTTTTCGACACCGGGCGGAGGCGACTAAAACGGCCGGAGCGGGGAGGAAGGCGCTTCTCCCGCAAGACGACGGCGTGCGCGGTCTTCAGCGGTTTGATTTTTGCGCTCCGTCCGCCGTAGCATCCTCGGACCTGTCTCCGGCGCGCGCGATGACCCACACTCCATGATCGAACCCGGCTCCGCCGCCGACGTGCGCTTCGCCGCGAGGCTCGTGGTGGAGGGCGTCGTCCCGCAGGACAAGGTGCGCGCGCTGCTCGCGAAGCAGAAAGAGCTCGTCGAGCGCGGCAAACCGCTCAGCATCCCGGAGATGGCGGTCCGGCTGAGCTGGCTGGGCGCCGCGGAGGCGCGGTGGCTGCTCGATCCCGACGCGCCCCCCGCCGACCTCCTCCCCGGGCTCTCGCTCGGCCCGCGCATCGGCGTGGGCGGAATGAGCCGCGTGTACCGCGCGGTCGACCTCGGCACGAACGTCCCGGTCGCCGTGAAGGTGTTGCTTCCGCAGCTGCGTCGCAGCCCGGAGGCGCGCGAGCGATTTCGCGCCGAAGCGGAGCTGCTTTGCAGGCTCGGGCACGAGAACCTCGTGCAGGGGTTCTATTTCCACGAGCACGAAGGGCTCGACTACCTGGTGATGGAGCTGGTCGAAGGCGGAACCGCCCTCGAGCGGCTCGACGCGGGCGGCGTGTTCGGCGAGCAGGAGGCGCTGCGCGTCATCGTCCAGGCGGCGCGGGCGCTCGAATATCTCGCCTCGCAGGGATTCGTGCACCGCGACGTGAAGCCCGGCAACCTGCTGCTCGGCGCCGGCGGCGCGGTGAAGGTGTGCGACCTCGGCTTCACCGCGCGCCAGGGCGCCGACGCGGGGGCCGAGACGACGTGCGGCACCGTCCAGTACCTCGCGCCGGAGCAGGCGGCCGGCGACGGGTGCGACGCGCGCGCCGACATCTACGCGCTCGGCGTCACGTTGTTCCAACTGACGATCGGCAAGCTGCCTTTCGAAGCCGGCGACGACGAGGAATCGCTCCGCCGCCGCATGACCGACGAACTGCGCGCGAAGGAGCTGAAGGGCTTCACCGTCTCGCAGCACCTGCACTACTTCATCCAGAAGATGACGGCCTGCGACCGCGGCTTCCGCTACCAGTCGCCCGCCGAGCTCGTCGCCGACGTCGAGGAGAGCCTCGCCGGCCGGAGCGAAGCCGAGCCCGTCCGCAGACCGACGCCCGGCGCGGCGAGCGCGCGTTTCAAGTCGACGTTCGCCGCGGCCTCGGGCGCGGCGCGCCGCCCGCTCCACCGTCGCGCGCCGTGAGCCGCTTCGCGTCGCGACTCCTGGTCGCCGCGCTCGCGGCGACGTCGTTCCTCGTCGCGCAGGACACCCGTCCCGCGGCCCCCGCCGAGACGCGACCCGCGCCCGCCGACGACGACGCGCCGGCGCTCACCGACGCCGCGATCGCGCTCGCCGACGCCGGCGACTTCGACGGCGCCGTCGCGCTGCTGGAGAAGGCGCGCAAGGCGCGACCGCGCGAACGCGTGACGTCGGTCAACCTCGCGCGCATGCTGGGCCGCCGCGCGGCCTCGCGCCTCGACGCCCGCCGCGACGCCGATGCGGAGGCCGACGCGACCCTCGGCCTCGAGCTGGCGCCGGAGGAGGCGCACCTCCGCGTCCTGCGCGCGGGCCTGTGGCGCCGCCGCGGCGACGTCTTCCGCGCGCTGGGCGAAGCGACGCGCGCCGTCGAAGACGCGCCGGCCGACGCGTCGACGTTCGAAGAGCTCGCCCGCTGCAAGTACGACGACGACGACCTCGCCGGGGCCGCGTCGGCGCTCGACGCCGCCGTCAAGCTCGACCCGTCGCGCAAGGGGCGGCTGGACGCGTTCGCCGCGAAGCTCGAACGGGAGATCGAAGCCGAGAAGGCGTTCCGCCGCGTGGAGCGCGGTGCGTTCGCCGTGAAGTACGACGCCGAGACGTTCGCCCGCGTCGGCGACGAGATCCTCGATCTGCTCGACGCCGCGCAGCAGCGCGCCGCGGCCTGGTTCGCGCACGTGCCGCTCAGGCGCGTCACCGTCGTGCTCTATTCCGGCCGGGAGTTCACCGCGGTCACGGGCGCGCACGATTGGACCGGCGGCCTCTTCGACGGAAAGATCCGGCTGCCCGTGCGCAACTTCGCGAGCTCGCGGGAAGGCGTGCTGCGCACGTTGAAACACGAGTACATGCACTGCGTCGTGCGCGACCTCACGCGGCACTGCCCGACGTGGCTCAACGAGGGGCTGGCGCAGATCGCCGAAGAGCGCCGCGTCGCGGATGCGACCGCCGTCCTCCGGGGTCGCGAGCCGAAGCGCTTCGCCGAGCTGCCGGCCTCGTGGGTCACGGTGAAGGACGGCGCGGAGGTGTCGACGTGGTACGCGCAAAGCCACGCCTTCGTCGCCTGGCTGATGGACGCGTCGGGCCCGCTGACGCTCAAGGACCTGCTGACGCGCCTCGACGGCGTCAAGCCGTTCGACAAGGCGTTCGAAGAGACGTTCGGCCGCACGCTCGCCGAAGCGGAAGACGCCTGGCGCGCGACGCTTCGCTGACGCACGGCGTCGCGGCGGCGCAGATCGCAGGACCGCGGAGGCCCGCGCGCGGAGCGAAGCGGAGCGACGGCCCCGCATCGTCGGTCACCGGCGGTCGTGGGGCGTGGCGGCGAACGTCGTCGACGACGTCTCGCGTCGGTCGCCGATCGACGATGCGGGCGCGTCCTCGCTGCGCTCGGCACGGCGCTCCGCGGTCCTCGCGCCTCCGCTGATCGACGGCACGCGGTTCAGACCGGCCCGTTCCGCCGGCGTCGTCATCAGACAGGACCGCGGAGGCCCGCGCGCGGAGCGAAGCGGAGCGACGGCCCCGCATCGTCGGTCACCGGAGGTCGTCGGTGTGGCGGCGAACGTCGTCGACGACGTCTCGCGTCGGTCGTCGATCGACGATGCGGGCGCGTCCTCGCTGCGCTCGGCACGGCGCTCCGCGGTCCTGGCGCCGCCACGCACCGACGACGAGCGGTTTTCGTCAGCCCGTCCCGCCGACGTCGTTATCGGACAGGACCGCGGAGGCCCGCGCGCGGAGCGAAGCGGAGCGACGGCCCCGCATCGTCGGTCACCGGAGGTCGTGTGCGTGGCGGCGAACGTCGTCGACGACGTCTCGCGTCGGTCGCCGATCGACGATGCGGGCGCGTCCTCGCTGCGCTCGGCGCGGCGCTCCGCGGT
Organism: Planctomycetota bacterium; assembly: GCA_035626575.1. Taxonomy (GTDB): domain Bacteria; phylum Planctomycetota; family CAIWVZ01; genus DASPNK01. The sequence continues at coordinate 6,132 of DASPNK010000119.1, forward strand.
CCTGGCGCCGCCGCGAGCCGACGACGAGCGGTTTTCGTCGGCCCGTCCCGCCGACGTCGCTATCGGACAGGACCGCGGAGGCCCGCACGCGGAGCGAAGCGGAGCGACGGCCCCGCATCGTCGGTCACCGGAGGTCGTGTGCGTGGCGGCGAACGTCGTCGACGACGTCTCGCGCCGGTCGCCGATCGACGATGCGGGCGCGTCCTCGCTGCGCTCGGCACGGCGCTCCGCAGTCCTGGCGCCGCCGCGAGCCGACGACGAGCGGTTGTCGTCGGGCCGTCGCGCCGGCGTCGCTGTCGGACAGGACCGCGGAGGCCCGCGCGCGGAGCGAAGCGACGGCCCCGCATCGTCGGAGATGATCGTCGGCTTGCGGCCGGTCAGGGCGCGGCGAGGATCGCAGCCGCCTCTTCGAGCGCCGCGGCGTCGACGGTGAGCGACGCGTCGCGCTCGACGCCCGGTTCCACCGTGATCGGGGGCGGCGGCGTCGCGCTGCGCACGTCGACCGCGAGCCAGCCGTCGGGCTGTGCGCGCCAGAGCCGGAACCTCGGCCACCAGCGCCCCGCGGGCAGCGTCGCGCGGGCGAGGCCCTTCTCGTCGCACCGCGAGAACGTCTCCGGAGCACGGTCGGGCGCGACGGCGAGACCGATCTCGAGCGCGTAGGGCCACGACGGGAGCGCGGCGGCCGGGCCGCACCGAGCCAGCAGCGCGCCTTCGCCGCGGCCGACGGGCGCCGGCTTGACGCGCGCCGGCCCGAGGCCGGGGGCGACGAAGCGCGGCCGCGGCGCGCCGCCGCCGGCGGCCGGAGGCCGGGACGTCACGCGGACGACGGCCCGGATCGTCGCGCCCTCCGCCGAGGGTCCTTCCACCTGAAGCGGCGCCGAGAGCTTCCGCGGATCGTCCGGGCGCGCCTCGACCAGCAGCAAGGTGCCGGTCTCCACGCCTTCGAAACGCGCCGTCCCTCCGACCGTACGCGCGGTCCGTCGACGGCGGACGTTTTCGTCGGGGGAAGGGTCGGCGTCGGCGACGAGGAGCAGCACGTCGGCGGGTCCGCGCCAGGGCGCGCCGTCGTCGTCGAGGAACGACAGCTCGACGGCGCCGACGTCGGGCGTCGCGAGGCGCACCGGCTCGGCC
>DASPNK010000120.1:0-7852 GCA_035626575.1 Planctomycetota bacterium
CGCATCATCGCCCCTCCTCCGCCTTCTTCCCGAACCGGGCCATCATGTCGGCGAACATCCCCTTGCCGAACTCCTTGCTCGCCGGCGTGTCGCTGGTGGCGTCGACGATCTCGAAGCCGTCGCCGATCTCGTCGAGGAACCGCGACCGCGTCGGCGTCAGCTCCTTGCCCCACTTCACGCGTTTGGCGGCGTAGGAGAGGTACAGCTTCTTCCGCGCGCGCGTCAACGCGACATAGAAAAGTCGTCGCTCCTCCTCGAGGCCGCGGTCGGCGCGGTCGACCGGCGCGTCGTCTTCGTCGTCGCCGGGCTCGGCGACGGAGTTCTTGTGAGGGATGATCCCCTCCTCGCAGCCGACGATGTAGACGTGGGGGAACTCCAGCCCCTTCGCCGCGTGCATGGTGAGCAGGCTCACCTCGGCCCTCTCCCGATCGGAGTCGTATCGGTCGTCTTCGCGCAGCGCGAGCGACTCGAGGAACGCGTCGAGGCCGCGGTCGGACGCCTTTGCTTCGAAGTCCCGCGCGACCGAAACGAGGTCGTCGACGGCGCCGAGGCGCGCGGTCAGCTCCAGCGCGTCGGTCGTGTCCATCCGCACGTGGTCACGGTATTGGATGCGGTCGACGAGCGCCGCGAGCGCGGCGGCGACGCCTCCGCGCGCCGCGTCGTCGACCAGCGCGACGAGCGCCGACTCGAGGTTCGCGAAGCCCTCCTGGGCCTTGGGCGCGAACTCCGCGCGCAGCTCGACGGCCGCGGTGCGGAGCGGCCGGCGCGTCTCGCCGGCGCGTTGTTTCAGCTTGTCGACCGACGACTTGCCGATCCCGCGCGCCGGCGTGTTGGCGACGCGGATCCACGCGCCGTCGTCCTTCGGATTCGCGGCGAGGCGTGCGTACGCGAGCAGGTCGCGCACTTCGCGCCGGTCGAAGAACGAGCGCGTACCGACCACGCGGTAGGGGATCTGCCGGGCGCGCAGCGTCTGCTCCAGCGGCCGGCACTGGCTGTTGGCGCGGAAGAGGATCGCGACGTCCTGCGGGGCGACGCCGGTCGCTCGGATGAGACGGTTGACGACGCGCCCCACCTCGTCCATCTCGTCCTTGTCGTCCGCTGCGACGTAGAGCGCGATCGGGTCGCCCGCGCCGAGCGCCGACCACAGGCGTTTCTCCTTCCGCGCTCGGTTGTTGCCGATGACCTTGTTCGCCGCGTCGAGGATGGCGCCGGTCGACCGGTAGTTCTGGTCGAGCACGACCGTCTTCGCGCCGGGGAAATCCCGCGCGAACGCGAGGATGCGGTCGGGCTCGGCGCCGCGCCAGCCGTAGATCGACTGGTCGTCGTCGCCGACCACGCAGACGTTCCGCCGCGGCCCCGCGATCAGCCGCACCAACCGGTACTGGACCTCGTTGGTGTCCTGGTATTCGTCGACCAGCAGATACCGGAACCGCCCGTGAAGCTCCTCCGCGACCTCCGGGCGCGCCTCGAGCAGCCTGAGCGGCTTGAGGATGAGGTCGTCGAAGTCCACGAGGTTGCGACGCTCGAGCTCCTCCTCGTACCGGCGGTACGCCCACGCGAGCTTCTCGGCGAGCGGATCGTTCGCGCGCTCCAGCACGTCGTCGGGCGAGAGCCCGCCGTTTTTCCAGCCCGACACCTTCCAGCGCGCGTCTTTCGGGCGGCACTGGTCGCGGCCGACTCCGTGGTCGCGCAACGCGTCGGCGAGGATCTCGCCCTGGTCGGCGTCGTCGGCGATGGCGAACCCGCGCGGCACGCCGATCTTCGGTCCGAACTCCCGCAGCAGGCGCACGCCGAGACTGTGGAACGTGCACACCGTCGGCGCGTCGTCTTCGGAGCGCCGCAGCATCTTGAGCGCGCGCTCCCGCATCTCCTTCGCCGCCTTGTTGGTGAAGGTGACGGCGCACACCGCCTGCGGGCGCGTGCCGCGCGCGACGATCTCGGCGATGCGGCAGGTGACCACGCGCGTCTTCCCCGTGCCGGCGCCCGCGAGCACGAGGAGGGGGCCTTCCAGCGTGCGCACTGCTTCTGCCTGCGGCGGGTTCAGACCCTGGAGGTGATGCATGGCGGGTCCCGGCGCGACGGCGTGCGGCGCGCCCCGGCGCGGCGCCGCGTCGCGCACGGCGCGGTCACGTCACGCGGAGCAGCCAGCCGCGGGCGTCTTTGTCGCGGCCTTCCTGGAGGCCGACGAGGCGCCGTCGCAGCTCCATGGTGATCGGCCCCGGGATCTTCGGCAGCCGGTGGGTCCGCCCGGCGTGGTGGATCTGCGCGACCGGGCCGACGACGACCGCCGTGCCGCACACGAAGAACTCGTCGCCCTGGGCCAGCACCTCGGCGATCGGGAGGTCGCGCTCCTCGACCTTCAGCTTCATGTCCTCGCGCGCGATCTGCAGCAGGCTCTTCCGCGTGATTCCGGGGAGGATCGAGCCGTTCAGGGACGGCGTGACCAGCGTGCCGTCGCGCATCACGCACATCACGTTGCTGCCGGCGGTCTCTTCGACCAGCTCCGACCGGCGCGCGTCGAGGTACAGCGCCTCGTGGTCGCCCGCCGCCGCGACCTCGCGCCGCGCCTTGAGCGTCGACGCGTAGTTCGCGGACAGCTTGAACGCGCCCATGCCGCCGTGGGGGACCCGCGCGCCCGGCTGGATGCGCAGGCGGAGGCCGGAGGCGCCGCCGTCCGGGTGGCCGTCGAAGTAGTTGCCGACCGGCGAGCCGAAGACGTGGAAGCGGGCCTCGGCGCCGGACGAGACGCCGAGCAGCGGCTCCGTGCCGAAAAGGATGGGGCGCAGGTAGAGCGAACCGCGCTGGTATTCGGGGACGTCGTGCGCGCAGCTCCTGGTCACTTCGACGCACGCCCGCACGAACGTCTCGCGCGGCGGCACGGGCAGGCCCAGCGCCTCGCCGGAGGCGACGAGGCGGTCCCCGTTGTCGTGCGGGCGGAAGAGATGGACCGAGCCGTCGGCGTGGCGGAACGCCTTGAGCCCTTCGAAGCACGCCACTCCGTACGAGAGGACCGCGGCCGCGGGTTGCAGCGGGAACGCTTCGACGCTCTCCATGCGGCCGGCGTTGAAGACGGGCGACGCCCCGGCGCGGCCTTCGGCGACGAACAGCTTGCCGACGGGCGCGAAACTGAATCCTTTTCCGGCCATGGTCGCCGGAACGTTACTGCAAAGTCCGACGAGAGAAACTCGGCCGCGCGCCGGCGCGGCGCGTCGCGCTCAAGGGTCGGAGACGGTGTAATCCGAGACGACGCGCCAGCCCTCGGGAAGACGTCGCACGACGAGGAGGAATCGGCCCGCCGGCGCGTCGGCCGCGCGGCGAAGGCGCCACCGTCCGTCGACGACCGCGGTGTCGCCGTCGAGCGCCGAGAACTCCAACGCGTCGAACGTCAGCACGCCGAACCTGTCGGGCCGGTCGTAGGAGCGGCGGTAACGGGCCAGCGTCTCCGCGTGGCCGCGCGTCGAACCCTCCGGCGTCATGAACACGAGGTGCTCGCTCGACGCGTACCCCTCCATGAAGCCGTCGAGGTCGGCGCGATTCCAGGCGTCGACCTGCGCGTTCAGCACGGCGCGGATCGCCGCGACGTCGGCCTCGGCGAGGCGCGGCCGACCTGGAGCGGGCGAGGGCGGCGGCGCCGGTTCGCCGTCCGCAGATCGGCATCCGGCCGAAGGTAACGACGCCAGGCACGCCGCGAGCGCCGCGGCGGCCAGTCGGCGGCGCGGCGCGGGCGGGCGCGCGTAACCGGGCGTCCGCGCGCGGGTTTCTATCTTCGACGGCAGGGCGGATACACTTGGGCCCTTTCCCTCCGCCGAGCGCCGCGTGTTCACCTGCCGTTCTCTCATCGTCATCCTCGCCGCGACGGTCCTCGCGTCGGCTCAACAGCCGAACCGACCGACCTCCGGACTCGTCCTCGGATACCGCGACGGCGGACCCTGGCCGAAGACCGTCGACGTCCCGAACGCGGGACTCCTGCTCGCGGCAGTTTACGGCGCGCCCGGCGCCCCGTTCGCGCTCCTCGCCGGCGACGGCGTCGCACCCGCGGCGGGCGGCGTCGCGGGGAACGGCGACTTCGTCGATCTCGCCGGCACGGTGACGCTCCTCGGCCAGGGCTTCACCGGCGCGTTGCCCGCGTACACGCCTTGGTTCGTCGTGCCGCCGATCGCCCCGGCGCCGCTCGCCGGGTTCTCGCCGATGGATGCGTTCGCCGTCTGGCCGAACCTTCTCACGCCGGGCGTGACGGGGCTCCTCCCCGGCGTTCAGGGCGTCGTGTTCGACGTCGCCGCGCCGTCGGGGCTGTCGCTGACGGGCGCGACGCGCCTCAATCTGACGTCGCCGGGCGGCGTGCTCTTCATCCAGGGCGTGCAGAACCCGTTCTGCTTCGGCGTGCAGGCGCGCGTCGACGACGACACGTTCGTCGGCTTCTCGCAGCTCAAGCTGCATCTGCTGCTCGCCGGCTTCACCACGGTCGACGAGATCGAGCACACCGCGCAGGCGCGGCTCACGCCCGCGACGTTGGCGGGCTATCGGGTCGTGGTGCTGGCGGCGAACCGTACGCCGTTCGATCCGTCCGAGGTGGCGGCGCTCGAGGCGTTCGTGCGCGGCGGCGGCGGCCTGATCGCGCTGGCCGACTCGCTGTTCAGCACCGACACCGTGCCCGGCGCGTCGTGTTTCACGGTGGTCGCCAACGACGACGCGTACGTCGCCGACAACCTCGCGCTGGCGCCCTTCGGCGTCGCCGTGCTGCCCGACAACTTCGCGCTCACCGCGCGCGTCACGTCGTTCGTCGACCATCCGACCGTGCGCGGCGTCGTCAACGGGTTCGAAGGCGAGGGCATGAGCCTGCCGGCGATCGTCGGCGGCAACACCGGCGACGACCTCGTCACGCTGGTCGCGCCGGCCACCGACAACCCGACGATCGATCCGAACCCGTGCGGCCCCAATCCGACCGCGGGCTGCGGCCACGCCAAGAACGTGGGCGCGCTGGTGACGGTCGAGGCGGGTCTCGGACGCGTGGCGGTGACGTTCGACCGCAACACGTTCCTCAACCCGCCGGGATTCGGGACCGACCTGTACAGAGCGTCGAACCTCGTGTACGCGATCAATCTTTTCTATTGGACGGCGGGTCTCGACTGAGCGAACGCGCGCGCCGCGCCCGTCGGGGAAGGGGACGCCGGCGCCGGCGACCGCTTCGGTCGCTTGACGGCGCCCGCCGCCCGACGACAATGTCGCCCGCGACGGCCCGCTCGCCTGCCGCGTCCCCCCGAGGAGAACCCGCCCCGTGCTCGTGTGCGTCATCGGAAACTTCGACCCGGCGAACCCCGCCCATGTCGAACTGGAGCCGGCCCTGCGCCGGGCGCACACCGGAGGCGACGTCCTCGAAGTGCGCTGGGTCGCGCCCGAGGCGATCACCGAGGACGGAGTCCTCAAGCACCTGACCGACGCGGACGCGCTCATCGGAGCGCCCGGTCCCATCGAGGATCTCGGCGGCTATCTCGACGCCGTCGAGTTCGCGCGCGAAGGCGGCGAGCCGTACCTCGGCGTCGAGCTCGGCATGGACCTCGCCGTCGTCGAGTTCGCCAAGACGGTGCTGGTGTGGCCGCGCGCGCACAGCCATGAGTTCGACGACGCACAACGCGAGGCGGTGGTGACGCGCATGGATCCGCCGCCCGCGCCGCCCGGCAAGCAGGCGCCGATCGTCGGCGCGCTCGGCGTGAAGTTCACCAAAGAAGGCCCGCTGGCGCAGTGGTACGGCGCGCCGTCGGCGCTTGAAGAGCATCGCACCGAGTGGGGCGTCCCGCCGTCGGTGCGCAATCAGCTTTTCCGCGCCGGGCTCAAGACGGTCGCGACCGACGAGAGCGGCTTCCTCGTGCGCGCGCTCCAGCTCGCCGACCATCCGTACTTCGTGCTGACCTCGTTCGTGCCGTGGCTCGGCCCGGCGGCGAAGGACGCGCACCCGCTCTTCAAACCCTTCCTCGAGGCCGCGTCGGGCTGACGCCGCCGACCCGCGGCGCCCCGCGACGCCGCGCCCCCCAGGAGACGCGCCGATGCACCTCGCCGATGGTTTCCTCTCCGTTCCCGTGACGGTCGGCGCGACCGCCGCCGCGCTGGCCGGGATCGGCGTCGCCGCGCGCGGCGCTGCGCGTCCGTGGAAGGAGCGCGCCGCGCTCACGCTGGCGGGCGCGACGGCCGTCTTCGCCGCGCAGGCGGCGAACTTCCCCGCGGCTTCGGGCGTGTCGGTCCACGTGATCGGCGCCGGCCTGCTGGGCGCCGCGATCGGGTACGCGGGCGCGCTCGCGCTCGTCGTGCCCGTGGTGGTCGCGCAGGCGGCCCTCGGCGACGGCGGCCTGCTCAGTCTCGGCGCCAACCTGCTCAATCTCGCCGTGGTCCCGGCCGCGGTCGCCGCGTCGATCGCGCGTGGCGGCGGGTCGGCGCGGCGCGGAGTTGCGGCGTTCCTCGGCGTCGCCGCCGCGGTGGGCGCCTGCACGCTGGAGCTGATCCTGAGCGGGCGCGGCCCGGCGTCGGCGCTGCTCGCCGACATGGCGCGGTTCCACGTTCCGGTCGCGACGCTGGAGGCGCTGGGCGCCGCGGCGTGGGTCGCGGTCGCGGCGCGCGCCGACGTCGCGCCGCGGACCGCGCTGCGCGGCGCCTGCGCGGCGGTCGCCGTGCTCGCTCTCGGCGCCGCGTGCGCCTCCTCCGCGCCCGACGGGCTGGAGACGGTCGCCGAGCGCCACGGCTTCGCGGACGCCGCGAGGTGACGCCGGCGCGGCGATCCGGCGTCCCGGGGGCGGCGCGGATCGTCGCCCTGTGGGCCGCGGCGACGGTCGGCGGCGCCGCCCAGGAGAGCGCGCCCGAGTCCCGCGCACGCGACGCGGCTGCGTCCCGCCCGTCGGAGGCGCTCGCGCTCGAAGAGGCGTTGCGCGCGCGCCTCGCCGCGCCGATGCCGCGGCTCGATCTCGACCTCGCGATGTTCGGCGACGCCTTCTTCGGGTCGAAGCCCGAAGGCGTGCGGTTCACCGACGACGGCCGGAAGGTCGTGTTCTCCTGGCGCCGGCCGGAGGAACGCGAGCGCGGGACGTTCGTTTACGACGTCGCGTCGGGCGCTCTGGAACGCCTCGACGACGCCGTCGCGCCGCCGCGCGCGGGCGTGCTCGATGCGGATCGTCGTCGGCGCCTCGTGATCAAGGGCCGCGCGCTCGTCTTCGAGACGATCGCAGGCGACGACGTCGGAAAGTCGGTCGAGCTGATGCGGTTCGACGGCGAGCCCTCCGAGCCGCGCTTCGCCGCCGGCGGGCGCGCGGCGTTCGTCCGCGTCGGGCGCGCGTTGTGGCGCGTGCCGGTCGACGGGCCGGGCGCGGCGGTCATCGCGACGTGGCGCGACGGGCCGCCCGAGAAGAAGGAGTCTCCGTCGCCCGCCGATTCCCGCGCGAGGCGGCTGCGCGACCAGTTCGAGCGACAGGAGCGCGGCTGGTTCCGCGTGCTCTTCGAGAAGGCCGAGCGGAAGAAGGCCGAGACGCGGCCGAAACACGCCGACGACCTCGAGCCGAAGTCCTACGAGGCGCCCCCTGGGTGGAAAGTGGACGACGCCGATCCCGATCCCACCGGCGCGTTCGTCGTCTTCCGGTTGAGCAGGCCCGCCGCGACGGCCCCGCGGCGCGACCGCATCGCGGCGTTCGTCACCGACTCGGGCTACCTCGAGACGCCGGACGCCCGCGCGAAGGCGGGCGACGCCGTCTCCGAGTCGCGCTTCGTGATCGTCTCGACGGCGGACGGTGCGGCGAAGGACGTCCGCACGCCCGAAGCGCCGGCCGGGTTGCGCGTCGAGAGCGTCCGCTGGTCCCAAGACGGCGCGTGGTGC